>CALHBL010000313.1 GCA_937930825.1 uncultured Bacteriovoracaceae bacterium | reverse complement strand
ATATACCGCTACTGGAGAGGAACTCAAGCAGCACGCCTAAAGGCGCGTAGGTTGAACCTTAGTACCATTCGGGCTTTCAGCTTATGAGAGAAATTCAGACTTTGGAATAAGGTAGTATGTTTTACAGTAGTCGCACTTTGTTTCTAATTCTGATTCTTCTTTATAAAGCTCATCTAAACTCGAGCTTTGAAGTAGTCCTTGAATTCCAGCAAGCATTCGCTTATAGGAGCAACTGCATTTAAATTTAACTTCTTTATTCTTGAGCAGATCAAAGCCCAGTTTCTCAATCTCCTCATTGAGAAGAGCTTCATCGTCTAAGCCTTGCTTCATCAGATCCAGGAGAGGTTTGGATAAATCTTGTAGCTTATTTGCGAAATCTTTAACAGGAGGTTGGGCTTCTTCTTTATCCCAAGCTTTCTTAGGTAACTCCATAAGAAAGAAGCACTGGTCGCTATCTTGAGAAATGATAATTCTTCCTTTAATTTGATAGGACTCCTCTAAAATCGTATTCACGACATCGCTGAACTCTATACCATCCAATTTTATAATTGATGTATAAGGTACTGCCTGACCAACTGATATTTTAGAGAGTCTTCCTTGTCCTGAAATTTTCTTAGGAAAGTTATTAAAATCCTCTGGCATCAGTAAGGTTCTAAAGTAACCTGCTTCAGACATTTCTATTTTGAGAAAGAAGTAAGGCTCTTGTGAGTCAATATAAAGACCTAGGTTTTCTTGGCGCTTTAGTAATGTAATAAAAGGGATTGAAGAGAGAACACTATCTCTGAAGTAGGCAAAACCTTTGCCTTTGAGGTCATGTATAATGGCCAAATCATGAACGATTTTCTGGGCCTCCACGAAATGGAGAATATACTGCTGATCTTTATCAATAAAACTTAATAATTGACTCTCTTTTAGCATTAGATAGGTGCCCTGTTTGAACCTGAAATATTGAAAACTCGTCTGGTAATAGAGCTCCGTTAATGAGCAGTATATAGTCATACAGGTAGAGTTTTCAAGTATTGAAAACTCTCTTAAAGACTTGTATACCCGAATGATACTAAGGTTCAAGTTACGCGCCTTTAGGTGCGAGCTTCTTAGTAACTCAAGTCGTAAGAGTTATCCAAAAGCTTTGGATAAATTGAGGCAAATGAGTGTCAATGCAAGCACAGCGTGGTAGATTCTAAAACCATTTCTAAAGGTGTATTCAATATGGCATTAAGCGTAATTAAACTAGCTAACATAAGGGATAGTTTTGAACTTAACTTTGATTTACCTGACAAGGAACTTTGGAAAGTCATTTGCCCAAGCCCTGTTATTGCTGATGCTACAAGGCGTCGGCTAAGTAACCATTCATTGCCTACTGAGTGTTTAACAATTTCGAAGTTCCTTGGAGATTTTTACGGAGAGCTAGGTTCAGAAAAAGAAGTTACAAGGAAGTCTGAGTTACTGCGTATCTTGGCAACGGTCTGGAGATTAAAATTTTCTGAAGAGCCTACATACTTCTTTGAGCAAGCTTTTGAATTATTTACGGACCTGCGCTCATTCACTCTTAATCCGCAGTTAATTGAAAGCCTCTTGTCTCACTATGACCCGATCATAGCAAATGCAGTGAGATACTTTTGGCTCGTAGTAGAAGGACAGGAGATTATAGATGAGCACTTAGCTTATCACTTGATTTTGGAAGGTATTGACAGCGGCGTAATCGCTATTGATTCTGCTTTAAAAGGTAAGGGCCTTGTTTTTCAAGGGTTCACTCACTTGTCTGGAAGTCAGATTGATTTATTGAAAGCCCTAGGGCGTTTCAGTGATGTTATTATACCGATTCCTCAGGAAGTCATTAAAGAGTCCGTTAAGACGGATTGGGTGGATTGGATATCAACCCAAGCTGATACAATTGTTGAGCATGTAAAAGGTGACGAAGTTATCTCAGAATGCTCTCAAATTGTAGAGTTTGAGAGATTAAGTTTGAATGATGTTCTTGCAAATGTGATGGGAAGTGACGAAGGCGACCTCCTTGTCGTCAAAAATAATCTGAGTTTTCAGAATGTTCTCACTATAAATAAGCGCGATTTCTTCTTTAAAACTGAGCTGAACTTCTTCAAGGGAATATCGCGAGATTACCAGAATCAAATGGATAAAATATTGTCCCAAGATGGTGAAGCCAAATCAACATCCATACTATCTTATCTAGAAGGGAAGCTCGAAAATATTTTGAAGGGATCTCGAAATTTCCAGGTATTTGTTGAAATTAAATTTTTAAAAATACTTATAAAGGAAATTGAACAGTGGTGCTCCTTAAGTTCAGAAAATGAATTAATAGATAGATTCTCTCTTAAGATTATTTGGGAAATTTTAACTTTGAACCTACCCCGAACATATAATATTCCATTATTAAAAGATGGCACTTCTAAAATATTAACTCTCAAAGAACTCCCTGAAGTTGACACAGAAAAGAAGACCATTGTGGTTGTGGATGAAGGCCATGATCTAAAAGGTAGTGGAGCATCAAGTTATTCTAAAGAAGTGAGTGAGATCTTATACACATTAGGTCCGGTGAGAAGAAAGGGCTTAGATATATCCTTTTATAAAGTGCAATTGAAAGAAGTTCTGCTGGCTAAGACAAGTGTACTTCTGATTGAAAAAGGTCTGGCCGGCCATGATAAGTTATGGAGTAATCTTGTTAGTGAGCTCAGGAGCAAAGGTGCTGTGGATATTAATTTAGAGCTTCAAAGTAAAGAAAGACAAGGTGTGCCTAATTCATCATTTTCTATTATAGACCACCGGCCAGCACAGAGTATTTCCGCATCACGATTACAGACTTATTTAGATTGCCCAAGAAAGTATTACTATTCTTATATTTTAAAAATGGGTAACGAGCCACCTAGACATTCAAGTGTAGACCCAAGGCTTTTGGGTAATTTTGAGCATGAGATCGTTCAGCGCTACCTTAGTCAAAGCCGAATATGGGATGGGCCACTCTTTGAATCAATAATAGATGAAATCGTTAAAATGCCAGTGTCGTTGCAGCAGTCCATGGTGCTCCATGAAGAAACTATTGCTGAGGTAAAGTGCTATTCAAAAGTTATGATAGAGGAACTTTTGAAATTAGTAGTGAAAGATCCGGATTGTACTTTTGAGTTTGAAAGTCCAATGAAAGGAGCTGGAGCAATAGGTTTTGCCGATATCTATATTAAGTCGAAGGAATTCGGGCGTATGCTCTTTGATTTAAAGCGTTCTGCAAGTTCGGTCCCTCAGAAAAATGAAGTGCTTAACCTAAGTTCTATACAATTATGGTATTACATGGAGTTTGTAGAGAATAAGCGGGAGTACTTCGATGTCTATGGTTTTTTGAATTTTTCTGACCCATCGAGCTCTCTTCTCTTTTTTAATAATGAAGACTCGGCAGCTGCGCTTACAGAATTAGACTTTCTAAATATAGAAAAAATGCACCCTACACATGAAGAATTTGATCAAACGCAATATGACTTCCTGGAGTTATATAAAGATGTAAAAGACAAAATTAATTCAAAGGATGAGTTTCCTATATCTCCAAAAAATTCATCCGTATGTCATTTTTGTCCGGGTAATATTATTTGTTCTAGAGAGGTAACTAATGAAGCCAAATGATCTTTCTTTAAAAAGCCCTAACGATGAGCAACTCAAGGCAATTAAGCACAAAGGGGGCGTACTGCTAAGTGCTGGGGCAGGCTCTGGTAAAACCTTTGTATTAGTTGAGCATATTATTCACCTCTTCTGTGATTTCTGCGCAGAGAATACATCGAATTCTGTAGAAGACTTTGCAATTAAATTGAAGGACTTCTTTTCACAGATAGTAATGATGACTTTTACTAAGAAGGCCGCTGGTGAGCTCTCTTTGCGCCTACAAGAAAGGTTTGAAATAGCCTATCAAAGATCACTTAACCTTGAAGAAGAGAGTATAAGTGCAAGTCTTTGGGAAATAGCGAATGAGCAATTAGATAGTATTTTTGTTGGAACAATTCATAGCTTTTGTTTTCGTTTGATTTCTCAAGGCCTTATTCCTGGATTCTCAGGCAGTGAGGATATGATTAGTGACCCTGAACTTAAGAATAAACTGAATGATTTATTCGATATTTGGATCGAAAGAAATGTCAATTATCTCAAAGAAGAAGAATTAGAGCATGTCCTTATAAATAAAGTGTTCTTTCGTAATCATTTCTTGAAAGTTTTTTCAGATACTGATCTACGTGTTCTATGGAGTAAGTATAAGAAAAATGAAAATGAAGACATAAGTGCAGAGTTTGAATCCTTAGTGCCACTCTTTTGCAATAGTGACTGGAAGGAGTTTCTATTCGATTGTGAGCAGTATCGACCTGAAGAAAAGAAAATACCCGTTTGGTTTAACTTCCTAGAGCATTTTTCGCTTGAGACATCTGGATCTACTAGCTTTATTGATTTCTGCGAAAAAGCCAATAAAGTTTTTGAATCCCTAAAGAGAATGCCGGCCGCTCCTCGTAAAAAAGGCTTTGAAGAGGCCAAACTTGTGATAGGTAAGTTGAAGACCTTGAGAGACTTTCTGAAGTCTTATTACCCAGATCTAAAAGCATCACTTTATAATAAAGAACAGTATGATAAGAATGGAGAGCTATTCTTAAGGATATATAATTTCTTAGAGAGAGAATATTTTAGTATAGAAGGGCTTACATTTACTGATTTAGAGTTCTTCGTCTGGAAGGCGCTTGCTAATAACAAAAATGCCTGTCATGAAATTCAGAAAAACTACAACTATTTTATTGTAGATGAGTTTCAAGATACCAGTAGTGTCCAGTTTGATATCGTGAGGTCTATAGTCGATGAAGATTTGAAAAAAGTTTTCTGTGTCGGTGATATAAAGCAGGCAATCTATGGCTTTCGAGGAGGTGAATTAGGTGTTTTTAAGAAAACCCAAGATGAGATTGATAAATCCTTAAGTCTTAAAAATAACTATAGATCTAGCGAAAAAGTAATCTCTTTAAATAATCAGTTATTTGATTTTCTTCTTCCGCTCGGAGAGAACTACATAGGTGCTGATCGCTATTCAGTGCCTATGCTAAAACAGCATGTACCAGATTTTAAGAAAGAGACTGGGGCAATAGAAAAAATTAGTATTGAAGTCAGTGGAGAGTTAGCGGATGAAGCTAAAAGCTTAAAGCCAACAGCTTTGAACTTAATAGAAAGTAAGGAAATAGCAAAGAAGGTTTCCTCTGAACGGGAAAAGAGCTTTTGTATACTCTACCGTAAGTTAACTCCTACTCGTTTTTTAATACCATGTCTAATAGAAGAGAAGGTGGGTTTTACTTGCCAAGTAAAAGTACAGCTTGATCAAGATCCTATATTGGCGCTCTTTTGTGAATTCACAAGACTATTGAGCTTTAAAGAATCCAAAGACGAAGTGGAACTTTCCTGGTATGTAATTTCTAATATATTAAATTATCTAGATTGTTCTTTGGCTCCTGAAGAAATAAGAGAGAGATTAATTAATATCGCTGAACAAGAGTCTACTCTAGGATTATTGGAGTCTTTTAAACATTTTCTTTGGAATATCGGTTTAAGTTCTACTAACTTGCAGAATCCGTGGCCCCTTGTTGAAGTGTTGTGCCAGCTCAGTTTAAATAAAGCTGAAAAAGCTTACGAAAAAATAAATAATTATAGTGATGGAAATTATTCGATCGATTTCCGGTCAGGTGATGAGTCGGGTCGTGTTGTGATTATGACTGCGCACTCGTCTAAAGGCCTAGAGTTCGACCACGTAATTCTAGGAGGTATTCACACTAACGGTGTGGATAAGAATGATGGAGATCTTTTAGGAAAATTACCCAATAGTTATAAATGGTTTCTGGGAAAACGTAAAACTGATGTTTTTCGATCTCCATCTTATATTCGAGAACAAGAGATAAAGAAAAGAAAATCTTTTGCTGAGTCAAAGCGTCTCTTCTATGTTGCATCGACAAGAGCAGTTGAGTCCATAGTATGGTTGGATATTAGTTTCAATGGAAAACCTGCTAGCTTTTCAAAAAATAGTTGGATAAATGGAATTCGTCAATGGGAGTCGATTTCCCTTATAGAAGATTTAAGCTTAAGTGAAAATATTAAAAGAAGTCTAAAAGTAATAGAAAGAAGTCCCGGCTACTATGGCCTTGATTCATCACGTCTCGACTTAGTTACTCCTATTTATCAAAGAACTTCTTTAGGTGTTCAATGGAGTGAAGGAAAAACTCCAAAGTTAGGAAATTCAGCTGAGTTGAGTGTTACGAGGCTCGCTTCTTTGGAGCAATGCCCACGAAAGTTTCACCTTAAGAATGTTCTTAAGCTCGATGGTGAAGATTTCATTGATGAGAACTTACTTGAAAAAGGACATATACAAGATTCTGCTGAGGTTTTGCTAAATAGTGGTGAAACGAACAAAGGAAGTAGTGCTTCTAGGGGGACTATGGTCCATGAAACTTTAGAGGCCCTAGTAAAGGAAAATTTTATTCTACCTCGGGTACTTGAGTTAGATCATCAGGCCTTGGATGGTATAGCATGGATTTCAGAGCTTCTTAAAGAGAAGTACTTTAGTGGTGATTTTCAATTTATTGCTGAAGAGCAAATAAAATTCTCTATTTTTGGGCAAATGATTTCTGGAACACCTGACTTAATTATTCGCCCTAATGACTCAGGAAAAAGCATAGAGGTGTGGGACTATAAAACAGGAAACTATTCTAAAGAGAAGGCAGCTCCTTATTGGTTTCAGCTCTATTGCTACGGACTAAGTCAGGTAAGTGAATCTCAGGGGCGAGTAAAACTAGTCCTGGCCTTCATAGATGATAAGAAGTCTATTATTGAAGAGCTTTCTTATCAAGATTTGAAAGATCGAATATTCTTGACTTGGGAGAAATTAAGTAAGCCTGATGAAATTAATCAAGAGCACTGCAAGTATTGTGATTTCAAGGGTCTGTGTTTTCCTAGTTCATAAGCATTGCGTGTAAAGCTGATCACAAGTAAAATAAGTGTATGTAATCATGAAAGGCTTGAATCCAAGGATGGGTGCGAGTGTATTTAAAGCAGGATGCTAGTAATGAAAAAACTCCTTAAACGATCATTTCTTTTTTTGTCATTTTATTTGACTGTCCTATTGGGGAGCTCAATCTCAACAATGGGCGCTGAGGACGACACTTATAGTTTCTCTTGGTTAGACCCTGATAAAGAAGTCTTTGTTCTTCAGAATAGAAAATATAGAAAGGTTGGTAGGCTTCATCTCAATTTAGGTATAGGACTAACTCCCTCTGGAGCCTTTGTTGATTCAAAGAATATTCAAGGACGGGTAGGATATTTCTTTAAAGAGGCTTGGGGATTTGAGTTAATTTATTCTAAAAATGATGGTGAAGAAAATGCAACGGCCAGTTCTCTTCGAAATGAAGGGAGTTCAGGTTCAGTACCTTTTCGGCGAATTGTTAATAACTACTTAGGGGGAATGGTTTTGTGGTCACCCTTCTATGCCAAGATAAATACTTTTAATAAGATTATCTATCTCGACTGGATCATAGGTTTAGGACTAGCAAAGCTGGAAGAAACTAACAATATCGTAGAGTTCACTACAACTCCTGGTAATGCTACTGAAACCACGTTAACTCATACTGGTCTTATTTGGGATACTGGTTTGAAGTTCTATCTTAATCAAAATTTTGATATCAGAATGGATTTAACAGTAGTGCACTATAAAGCAAATAAAGCTAAGGCAGACGTAAATGCAGAAGCAAAATCTACGTACTATTCAAATTGGGATCTCGCGCTTTCACTCGGTTATAGCTTTTAGGAAGAATTATGAAAAGAATTGTGCAAATACTTATCTTCTCTTCACTTATGCTCTCCACTGCATATGCTGATGCTCCTAGTGCATGGCAAGTCCTAGCAAGGTCTAAAGGTTCAACAAAGAGTTATCCTAGTGTTGTCCAAGAGCTATTGAAGGATGATTTGTACTTTACTGCAATCCCTTATTTGAAAGAATATCTATCATCTAATAAGAAAATGAGTAAGAAAGTAGATATTCTGATCGATAGGGTTGTTACCCAAGTGGGTATTAGGCAATTTGAAGTACTGTCTAACTCTATTCTTGATCGGACAACTGCTTCAACAGTTCAGTATATTCTTGCCAAAAAGCTTTTTAGAAGTGGCCAATATAAGAGGGCGCTCAACAAACTTAATGGAACTATCACAAGAAGCCATCCTGTTAAACCTTTTGCTCTCCAACTTGAAGGTTCAATATTTGCCCTGTTAGGAAAAACTCAAAATGCAGCATCTGCTTTTCGTAATTGTATAACAGAGTCTAAAAATCAAATGAATTCAGCTTCAAGTGAAAATAGATTACGGCAACTCGCAATTAACCGTGACTATTGTATTGTGGGTATCCCTAGAGTGGAGTTCGCCAATAAATCTTATGAGGATGCCTCTTTGAGCTATTTAGAGCTTCCTAAGGATAGTTATGTATGGCCAGAGATATTATTTGAGGAAGCCTGGAACTCTTTTTACTTACGCGATTATAATAGAACACTGGGTAAGTTAGTGACATACAAAGCTCCTATAATGAACTTTACCTTTAATCCTGAAATAGAAGTTCTTCAGGCCTTAACTTATATGGAATTGTGCCTTTATGATGATGCTCGAAATGTTATAGATGGCTTTTATAAGGAGTATCAAGAAAAATCCTTATCAGTTAAAAAGTTTTTAAAGAAGTATAAAAAGAACTATAAATACTTTTATCTTTTAGCTAAATCAAAAAAGAATGGGAAGAACGCAGGTAATACTCTTTTAAATCAGCTTTTAGATAGTGTTTTGAAGGATGCAACTTTTTTAGAGCTTGTAGAGTCCTTTAATATAGGTCGAGATGAAATCGAAAAAGTTAAAGGCTTAAGAAACTCAAGAATGAAAAAAGTTTTTATTGCGAATTTAAGAGAGTCACTCTTACTGCAGAGGGATTTAATAGGAGCTTATGTCAGAAAGAGTCTTCATTTAGAAATAGATAAACTGGATGAGTCTTTTGAGGGCATGACCTATATTAAGCTTGAAATATTAGGAAGGAAGAAGAAGAACCTCTATTACGATATTGTGAAAGAAACGCGAGATCGTGGTGATATTCGTAATGTAAAAAGAAATGAAAAACAGTATTTTTGGACTTTTAATGGTGAATTTTGGGCAGACGAATTAGGGGATTATGTATTTTCCCTAAAGTCTGAGTGTAGTAAATGAAATTATTTAAAAAACTTATTCTTATTCTTTGTATAACCTGTAGCTCAGTGAGTATCGCTTTCGCTCGGGGTACAGTTGATC
This sequence comes from uncultured Bacteriovoracaceae bacterium, assembly GCA_937930825.1. Taxonomy (GTDB): domain Bacteria; phylum Bdellovibrionota; class Bacteriovoracia; order Bacteriovoracales; family Bacteriovoracaceae. The sequence goes on along the minus strand of CALHBL010000313.1, from coordinate 3,264 downwards.
AGAGGCGTGAGCAGCTTATAGAGATAATAGATGAAGAGCTTAAGGAAGTTATTAGGCTCAATCGTCAGATTGGCTCAAAGAATCCCACCCTATTACTAAGGATGGCAGAGCTGTACTTAGAGAAAGCTAGACTTGTTAATGAAGAAGAAAACTTAAGATGGCTGAACCTCAGCGCCAAGGAAAGTCAAAGACGAGATCAGAAGAAGTTTTTTAGAAAGAGTAGGGAATACTTTATAACAGCTCAGAAAACATGCTATTTTATTTTAAAACGATTTAAACACTTTAAAGGAAGAGCTGATGTTTATTACATACTTGCTTATAATGCTAAAGAGTATCAGCAACCTAAGAAAGCTAAGTCATTTTTCCTAAAAGCTCTAAACTTGGCTAAAAGTGGTAGTTACACTGCAATTAAGACCAAATTGGCGTTAGCTGAGATGTACTACAATGAGCAGCAGTATGCTAGGGCGATTCCACTCTATGAGCAAGCTCTAAAACGTAAAGATCAAAAGTGGTGGACTAAAGATGCATACAACTTGTCTTGGTGTTATTTCAAGTTAAAGAAAAAGTCCCAGGCCATTAACTTGATGGAAGAAGTTCATCGGCTATCAGGAAATGCTAGCTACGTTAATATGAGTGTTCAAGTAGAAAGGGATTTAGCCTACTTTTACTCTGCTTCAGGAAGATCCAATGACGCAGTGGAGTTCTATAAGAAAATAGGAAAGGACATTGGAGCTAACCTTCTCAATGTTGCTAAATATCTTAGAAAGCAAGGCAAGCACTCAGCGGCGGAAAAAACTTTAGTTCAAGCAAAGAAAACGAATAGAGATCCTAAAGTTATAAATGAGGTGAATATTGAACTTCTTTCTCTCTATGAGAGCTATGGAAAAGATTTAAGCCACTTGAAAATTTCTAATGAACTATATTCTGCATTTAAAAAGGGACAACTTAATGAATCTCAAGTAACAGACTTGAAATATCAGGTAGCAAGGCGATCTTCACATTTACAGAAACAAGTTGTTTCAAAGAATTATAGAAAACAAAGAAAAACCAGAAATCAAAAAGCAAAGCTAGCAACTCAGTATTTTCAAATACAAGCAGGACTATCAAAGAAGCTGAATCACAAAGCCATTTTTCATGCAGCCGAGACCCAGTATTCGGTTAAAAGCTTTGACACCGCCGCTGATCTTTACAATAGTGCTTACGACAAATCTGTTACGGCCGGAGATAAGAAAATAGCAAATCTTGCTCTTGATGGATTAATGGCCTGCCTTGGTGGAAAGGGAGTTGGAAAAGCGACTACTGATAAGTACTTATCAAAGGCTTACTCTTTATATTTAAAAAAGAATCCTCGCTCTAAGCGCTCACATAAAATTTATGAGAGGCTCTTTGTAAAAAAAATGAAAGTTAATGATATTGAAGGAGCAGAAAAGACATTACAAGAGTTTAAGTTTCATTTTCCAAAATCACTCCAAAAACAAGAAGTTATGCTTGCTCAAATAATCGACTTTCATAAGGCAAATAAAGATAAGAGAAAGATTCAAGGCTGGGTGAGTAAGATTAATGAAGGTGAGTTTAAAGTGACAAAGAAGTTTGCAAAAAAACTTCGCTTGATTTTGCTCTCTATGCAGTTCGATAAGATACAAAAATTTAATACCAAAGGCGATAAAGTATCTGCACTTAAAGGGTATTTGGAAATATATAAAGATACCTCTTCCTCTTTAGGGGCAAAGAAGAACGCGGCCTATAATATAGCGATTCTCTTTCATGAACTAGGCAATAAAGAGAAGACTTATGGCTGGGCGAAGAGGGCACTCTCATTAATGGGGGCTAAAGATGTTAAGAAGTTTGAAGATTCATTCTTACTAATGGCAACGGGTTTATTCAATTATAGAGAGTTTCGAAAATCAGCAGAGATATACGAGATATCGCTTGAAAAGCTATGTAAAATAAATGCTAAGAATAAGACCATTTTTTTTAGAAATGCTAATATTATTTATCTCGCTGAAGGAAATACCGAGAAATCTAATGAGATCATTAATCAAAGTTCCAAATGCGGTATAAGACAAGAAGTAAAGAGAGAGGCACAATTAGAGTTGCTTAATGAGTTAGCTGATCAAAGAAACTGGAACTCTTTTCGTACTCTCTTGAGAGGAGTTAGAAGTTCTGGCAGAAATCTAGGAGCTTTAATTTACCCTCTTTCATTGCTTAGAAATGCTCTTATGACAAGAGGTCGAAGAGAAGAGGCGATAAAAATTAACTCTGATATTCTGAAATTATTTAGTAAGGCAAGAGCAAGAAGAGAGAAGATGCCATTAGAGGCTTTGGATGTTGTTGCAAAACACCATGTGCAAGATTTGAAAAGCCATTCAGAGAAACTCTCTAGTATTAAACTTACTTTCCCAGAGAATACATATAATGGTCTTTTGAAAAAGAAGTTTAAGTATCTGGATATCGTTACCTCAAAAGCTTTAAATATTTTTAAGATAGGCAGTGGAAATGGAATAGTAGAAAGTTATAAAATTTTAGTGGAATCCTATCGATCAATGGCAGCAGAGCTGAGAGCATTCTCTCCTCCAGGCAAGGGCGCAGGCTATGTTTCTTCCTTTAAGAAGAGTATGGGGGAAATCGCAAGTCCTATTGAAAGCAAGGCCAATGACTTCTTTGAAGAAGGAAAGCGACAGATACGAGAGTCTAAGATTCTCTCTCGCTCTAGCATATTCTTTTTTGCTAGTGGTAAACTCAAATTAATGCCTGAGTTTTATCCGGTAAAAAAAGGTGTTTTAATGGATAGAGGAGGGAGAAGATGAGAGTTCAAATATACTTGCAACGCTACTGGAGAGGAATTCAAGCCGCACGCCTAGCGGCGCGTACCTTGAGTCTTAGTACCATCCGTGTATTCAAGTCTTTTAGTGAGTTTTCAATACTTGAAAACTCAGGCAAGATGACTATATCCTGTATCGTTTTAATTTTGATCACTTCTTGTGGTAGCTCAAGTAAGAAGGGCGGTTCTTTTCAAAATGACTCGTTATCTGAGGTCAATAATAATTCTTTTAAAATGCCTCCGGCAAAGAAGTATACCACTGTTGACGATTTCTTAGATAAAGAACTAAGTGATCAACCAGACGTACTTTCTAATGAAACCTTATCAAAAATACCTCTTGATAGTTTAGAAGAACCTGAAGATATTGCTGATTCTTTAAAGAGCGCGCTAGTTGCTTGCTACAGAAGAGAGTTCGAATTAGCAGATAGAATCTTTGATAATTT
>CALHBL010000312.1 GCA_937930825.1 uncultured Bacteriovoracaceae bacterium | reverse complement strand
GGAGATATGGACTTTAAAGTGGCCGGAACAGCTGATGGTATTACGGCCATTCAAATGGATATTAAGATTACTGGACTAACCCGCGAAATCGTAGAGAAATCAATGGCCCAGGCCCGTGATGGTAGGCTTCATATTCTTGGTGAAATGGCCAAAACGATTTCAACCGGAAGAGAAGAGTTTAAAGAAGGTGTTCCAAGAATTGAAACTTTCAAAATACCTACTGATAAAATTGGTGCTCTCATTGGACCTGGTGGCAAAAATATTAAAGCTGTTCAGGAAGAATTTGGCATTACAATGGAGATCGAAGAGGACGGAACAGTTAAAGTTCTTGGAGTTGATACTGAAGTTATTAAGAATTGTATCGCTGCAGTTGAGCTGCAAATTAACGGCCCGGCCGTTGGTAGTGTCTACGAAGCTACAGTTGTGACTCTTAAAGAGTACGGAGCTTTTGTTGATCTTGTTCCTGGTGTGAGTGGACTTGTTCACGTTTCTGAAGTTTCAGAAGACCGTGTTAATGATGTTGGCGAATACTTAAGTGAAGGCGACAAAGTAAATGTAAAAGTTATTGAGGTTGATCGTATGGGCCGCTTGAAGCTTTCGATTAAGGCCGTTGCCCCAATTCCAAAGAAGTCTTAATGCAAACTGTAAAGCTTCTTAAATTAGAACACTTTGATTCCGAGCTTCCTCGCTATGAAACGAGCGGGGCGGCCGGAGCTGATATTCGCGCCTCTCTTCCTAAAGAGATGAGAGGTGAGGGGCTGATTATTGAGCCTGGTAAGCGGGTTCTTATTCCAACGGGGCTTGCTATGCAAATCCCTGAAGGAATGGAGATTCAAGTGCGGCCGCGCTCAGGTCTTTCTTTTAAAACAAATCTCTTAGTGGTCAATAGTCCTGGAACTATTGACTGCGATTACAGAGGTGAAGTTAAGATCATTATGGGTAATTTTGGAAATGAGGCCCATACCATTGAACACGGTGAACGAGTGGCCCAACTGGTTTTAGCACCTGTTACTCAGGCCACTTTCCAAGTGGAAGGTGAACTTGATTCAACCGAGCGCGGGGCAGGTGGCTTCGGCTCAACTGGCACAAAGTAAGAGGATTTTATGGATTTAAAAGTTCCTTATAAGAATGTGAAGACCAAGGAAGAGGCTTATAAGCAAGCTCAAGAGGTCATTACCCCTGAATATATAGCCAAGTGGAAGGTTAAGGCCGATATCAATTGTGATGATGCTAAAAACTGCATTCACGCTAAGGGGAAGGGCTTTGCTCTTGAGCTAGTCTTTACAGATGATGAAGCAATGGTTAAATGCGATCTTTCTATGATGTTAAGACCATTTAAGAAGACTGTTTTAGAAACCATTGAGAATAAGCTGAAAAGGCATATTTAGATTTTTAGAAATTTTAGGAAAAAGATGAAAGAGCATAGAGTAACAATTGGCCCAGCAGATGCCGATGCAGCTAGAAAGATAAGCGTTACTGAAGGTGAAGACCTTTTAACCGCTCTTCGTAAGGCCAATATCTACGTTAAGTCCTCTTGTGGCGGACATGCAAGCTGCTCTGACTGTCTGATCAAAATAACTGACGGTATAGACCACCTTAATGAACCTTCTTTTGATGAAACTAAACTCATTGGAAATGTCTTTCATATTACCAAAGAGCGCCTCTGCTGCCAGACAATGATCACTGGAGATATTGAAATAGATCTCTCTGGCCATGACGATAAGGCCGACGCGGAAAAACTGGCCGTAAAGTCCAAGAAGTTATTCAAGGGCAGAAAACCAGGTGTAAAAGTTAGAAAGCCTGATGAGATTAAGGAAGTTTACCTTGATCGCTCTGAAGCTAAGAAAGAAAGGGAAGAGCGACAGAATTCTTGGCAGAATCACTGGGAAAAAGAAACCGGGGCAAGTGGAAGAGGTGGCTCAAAGAGACCAAAGCCTTTTAGAACCGATCACCTCGATGATATTGACCACGACAAGATTCAAGAAGAACGTGAACTTGCTAAAATTGCCAAGCAAAAGAGGTTTGAGAAGACAGGTGAAAAGAGTAAGTTTGAACCTAACAAGAATTTCAAAAAAGACTATAAGAAAGATTAGTGAGATTGCAGAAGTTTCATTAACTTCTTCATCTCGCCTCGCCTTGAATTCCTATCGATGAGGAATGACTTTCCTGATCCAGAATCCCTGACCATTAACTTATGATAGCCCCTATTTTCAAAACCCTTTAAGCTGGGGTCTTGCCTGGTAGCAGCGATATTGGGGGAATCTAGAAAGTGCTCCATATAAATATCTTCGGGAGAGTTGATGGCCACCTTCTTCTTTATAATTGGAAAGAAGAAGAGCTTATGCTTAAGAACCATTGAGTTACCAACTTTGGCGACTTCTTTCTCATAAAAGTAAATTGAAAGTAGCGCTAGAGGAGAGAGAATCAGCAGCCCGCCAACAATGAGGGAGAGGTACATATTGATAGTATCTTCACCATTAAAGGCCTTGATCAGAGGGTTCTTAATGGCCAGAATCATAAAGAAGAGAACAGCGAAAATCGCCAGAAGGTAGCCCCAGAATATCATGGGAAGCCCATAGCTTCGCACGGTTAGTGTCTTATCTTTAATTTGGATTCTATCGTCCAATTCGCTTGGCTCGACAGGCATTTGAAATAAAAGTCCCATAGCGCCAATCTAACGGCTTTGTCTAGACTAGAC
>CALHBL010000311.1 GCA_937930825.1 uncultured Bacteriovoracaceae bacterium | reverse complement strand
ACTTGCGAGGCCATATTTTGAGCAAAGAACTCAACACCTTTTTCACAAGTCTTACCCAGCCAAAGCGAGGGAACTTCGATGTACTTGTCGTAGAGAAATTTTGGTGAAACCAGTTTCTGCCCAGAAGGAGATAACTCTAAGAAGGTAAACCTTTTGATCTCTTTTACACTTGCCAAAACCCTCGATACAGCAACAAAGAAATCTTCCCCTTCTTTTTGCCCCTCAAGCCTTCCTTGAATTGACTTTTGCAAGGCTTGATAGAAATTCTTTTCTTTAAGCTCTTCAGTCTTAGAAACAATTTTATTTAATTTTGCATCTACAAAAGATTCAGCTTCACGGGCCCTTTGAGCTTTCTTTTGCCAAGAGTGGAATGAATTGAAGCGCTTGAGAATACTTTTTACTTGGCCAATTGGGCTAATATCCCCATTAATCGCTCCAAGGTTTAATATTTCAAAAGTTGAATAAAGGAGAGCTGCGCTATCTTGCTCATAGTAGAAAGCAACCGGAAGCTCTTGGTTGGCCACAAGGGGGTGATCTTTGAAGAGGATATCCCCTTGAGTCATCATTTTCACATCAATAATGGAAAGATCAGGCTTCTCCTTCATTGAATCTTCCCAAAACTCACTCAAGCTGGTGCAGACGTAGGGGTGAACTCCGACTTGCTTAAAGACTAGCGATAACTTCTTGGCAATATTCAAATCTAAGCAGGCAATGGCCACATTAATTTGGCCTTTCTCTTTCGTTTTAGTCTGAAAGTCTGAATACATAGAAGTCTTCCTCTTTAAATAGTAGTCAAGTGTCAAAGTAGTCTCGCTTCGCCAAACATAAGCAATTTCTTTGCTAATGGAGGTCCTACTTCCTTTAATTATGCCTCAGATATGCTTCTTTAGTCTATTTTCAAAAGATCCGTGTATTTTTTGCAAAATTCATTAAACGATGGGGCGTCACCTTCGCCAGAGATCGAGATACCCGCGCTCTTATATAGACCAAGCCTATCTGCGAAGAGCTTGTTGAAACTCTCTCTCCCCTCTTTAACCAACGGACGGTTAGAGTCATGACCCGCTCTTTTCCAGCAAGTATCAACAGATGTATTAAGCCAAACCCTACTGCCGGCCTTATCTATAAGCGGGCATAAGTCACTATTTTCATGGAGCGTTCCTCCACCGAGTGAAAACAGTCCTTTCTCTAGCTTTAAAGAATCACGCAGAAGTTCTCTTTCCAGAGAACGAAAAGCTGGCCAGCCCTTCTCTTTAATCCAACTACCGAGCTCACTATTTTTAATTCCAGCTCTTTGGGCGATTTCATCATCAAAGTCTAAAGAGGGTCCATCGAATTGCTCTGACCAAACTGAGAGTAAGTGGCTTTTGCCTGAACCCATAAAACCTGTAATAAAGATAAGCATAAGAAACGCCTCTGAATAATCACTCTTTACAGTTATACCCAAGTGATTTAGGTTTTCAACGATTTTCATAATTTACAGATACTAAGGATAAAGTTGCATGGCACTTCAAGCCCCCCTCGATGACATCAAACCTCTTGTGAAACTGAATGCTTATGGCTTTGATAAAATTACTGAGTATCAGCTTACAGAAGACACTCCTTGGGTGAGCGCCCTCTTTGACGAGCTAGAAGAGCAAGTGGACAGGAGTGAAGAAAGTTATAATAAAGGTTTTATCACGCTATCTCTTAGTTTAAAGCGTAAGTCAGCTAAGCCCTTTGGAGATCACTTACTTGTGTCAGGTGAATTTAGTGCAAAGTACTTTGCTCCTTGTGTCCGGTGTTTAAAACTCACTCAGCAAGATCTTAACGCAGAGTTCAAGAGTGGTTATATTCACTCGAGAAATGAAAAGGAGCCCGAGTTTGAAGAACTTGATGACATTTTCGCTGACAATGAAGAGTGGAGCCTCTACTTCTACGACAAGGGGCAAGCGGATATCGCAGAGATGGCCCATGAGCACCTCTTTATGAATATAGAACATTTTCCCCTCCACGATGAGGATTGCAAGGGTCTTTGCCTAGAATGCGGCCATGATCTTAATGAAAGTGAATGCCCAAAGCATGGACCAAAAGCCTGATCAAATAAGGGGCTTAAAGGCTTTAAATAAGAGAAAAAGCTTGTCTATTACCCATAATTAGAGTAAAAAATCGGACTATTCACCATAAATTATTAGTTGAAGTTGAATTTTAGACATATCGGAGTCGGAAATGGCCGTACCAAAGAAGAAAACATCAGTATCAAGAAAAGGTCTCAGAAGAGCAGGTCAACACCATAAGCTCTACAGAAAGCACCCAATGTCTTGCTCAAATTGTGGATCTCACGTTCTTCCCCATACAGTTTGCCCTGCATGTGGACACTATAAAGGTAAAGAAATCATTCAAGTCTCTCTAGCGAGTGATGAAGAAGAAGCTACAGAAGAGTAATTACTCCTTTTAAGTACTGCTTTTACCAAGCTTAAAACGAATGAACGTTCGTTAGACACAGCTTTGCTTAAGAGTTTTTTCTCGAAAATGACCTCTTGTCAAAAGACATTTACTCCATTTGAATACCTGAGCCTCTTTATTTAAGAGGCTTTTTTTTTAAGATATTAAAGATTACTTTTGTCGACATCGACATCGACATCGACATCGACATCGACAAAGGTAAAAGACAAGGATGCCCCTATGAATATTTCTACGAAAATCAAAGGTACAGGAATTTATCTTCCTAAGAAGATTCTAACGAATGTCGACCTTGAAGAAATGGTCGAGACATCAGATGAATGGATTTTTGAAAGAACTGGCATAAGACAAAGAAGAATTTGCTCAACCGAAGGTGGAGAATTCCCTTCTGACATGGCCGAAAAAGCTTCACTGCAAGCACTTCAAGCCGCGAAGCTTGAACCTAATGATATAGATATGATCATCTTCGCCTCTGTTACTCCAGATTATAAGCTCCCTAACTCCGCAACAGTTCTGCAACAGAAACTAGGTATGACAAATAGATGTACAGCATTTGATATTGCTGTCGCTTGCTCCGGCTTCGTCTATGGCGTCAACATGGCCCATAGTTTTATTAAGACCGGCATGGCCAAGAATGTTCTTGTTGTTGGATCTGAAATGCTCTCCCGTGAAGTCGATTGGTCCGACCGGTCAATCTGTATACTCTTCGGTGACGGTTGTGGTTGTGCCGTTGTCGGGCAAAGCGATGACCCTCAAGGCTCAGAGATTCTTGCGACCCACTTAGGAAGTGACGGCTCTGGAAAAGACTTCTTTGACCAACCTATCGGAGGAGCTGTTACACCAATTAATGAAACTCACTTAAAAGAAAATAGTCACTTCATGCGTATGAAGGGTGGTGAGATGTTTAAAGTGGCCACGCGAACTTTGGCCGAAAGTGCAAGAATAGTTCTCGAACAAGCAGGCCTAACTCTTGATGATGTCGACTGGGTTGTTCCCCACCAAGCTAATATTAGAATTATAGAAACAACCGCACGCCTTCTTAAAATCCCCATGGAAAAGGTGATTGTTAATATTCAAAATTACGGAAACACTTCTGCCGCAACAGTACCCATCGCTTTTCATGAAGCCATTACTGATGGAAGAATTAAAAGAGGCGATATCGTCCTCTTTGATGCTTTTGGAGCAGGACTTACTTTTGGCGCAACTCTACTGCGCTACTAGGAGATTATAATGACTAAATCAGTAACCCTGGTCTTTCCAGGACAAGGTGCTCAGTATATTGGTATGGGCAGTTCTTTAGAAGGAGATGAAAGTTTTAATCTCTTAGCTCAAGCAAATCAAACTCTTGGGTTTGATCTTAAGAAAATGATGCTTAAAGGACCTGAGGAAGATCTTAAGCTTACGGCCAATACTCAGCCGGCCATTCTCACTCATTCAGTGGCGCTCTTTCATAAACTTAATAAAATCCTTCAAAGTAAAGATATCAAAATCGATAGAGTTCTAGGGCACTCTGTTGGTGAGTATGCAGCGTTGGTGGCAGCAGGAAGTCTCACTTTTGAAAATGCGGTTAAGGCCGTAAATCTGAGAGGAACTTTTATGCAAGAAGCCGTTCCAGCTGGCATGGGAAAAATGATAGCTGTCATGAAAGTGCCTAAAGAGAAAATTGAAGAAGCTTGCAAAGCTTCAAGTACACCGGACTCACAAGTCATGCCGGCCAACTTCAATGAGCCCAATCAAACTGTTATCTCTGGCCATGCCCAAGCCTGTGACCGAGCAATTGCTTGGTTTGAGGCCAATATCACCGATACTTACAGAGTAGTTGAACTCAATGTCTCGGCCCCTTTTCATTCCAGTCTCATGAGACCAGCAGCTTCAAAACTAATGGAGTACTTCTCAACAATAGAATTCGCTTCAACCCAAGTACCCTATGTTGCCAATATTGATGCCAAAGAATATCCAGCAGGTACTTCTGGAGATGTGGTTAAGAATAATCTCTATGAACAGGTTGAAGGTTCAGTATGCTGGACTCAAAGCATTCAAAACCTTGCAGACGACACACTATGTATAGAAGTAGGGCCCGGTAGAGTTCTCATGGGTCTCTCAAGAAAAATCAATCGGAATATAAAGGTTATCTCTCTAGATAAAGAAGGAGCTTTTGATGAGCTTCAGGAGGTTTTAGGATGAATATAAAATTTGAAGATTTAAAAGAAAAGAAAGTCTTAGTTACTGGTGCCACCCGAGGAATCGGCAGAGCAATTATCGAGAGCCTTGCCAAGCAAGGTGCTCATGTTGTTTTTAACTACCGAGCAGGTAAAGAAGATATAGCAAATGAAATTCGTGAAGAGCTAATGAAGCTTGGCGCTAGTACGGCCACACCCATTAAGTTCGATGTAACAGATACTGCACAAATAAAAGAATCCCTTGATAGCTTTGTTAAGGAGTATGGTGTCATAGAAGGCCTAGTTAATAATGCTGGGATCTCTAGAGATCAACTTGTCCTAAGAATGAAGGAAGAGGATGTCAGTGCTACTCTTGATGCTAACCTCAAGGGTTCTATAATGGTGTGCCAGGCCCTAAGTAGAGGCTTCTTAAAGGCCGAAAATGCCAGCGTGGTCAATATCTCTTCAGTTGTAGGCCTAATGGGTAACGCTGGGCAGATTGCATATGCGGCCTCAAAGGCCGGTATGATTGGTCTGACAAAATCTCTTGCAAAAGAGTTGGGTGCTAAGAATGTACGCTGTAATGCCATATGCCCTGGCTTCATAGCAACAGATATGACTGACTCTTTAAAAGAAGAAACGAAAGAGTCGTATCTCTCTGGAATTCCAATGAAGAGATTTGGTTCAACGCAGGAGGTCTCAAACCTCGTAAACTTCTTGCTAAGTAATGCCAGTTCTTATATCACTGGTGAAACGATAAAAATTGATGGAGGACTCTATATATAAGAGTCCCCCTAAACTATTATAAAGAAACCATATTTTAGGAGTATAGAAATGGAAGAAAAAGTCATCAAGCTAATTAGCGACGCGACTAAAGTTGATCAGGGAAAGATTTCCAAAGAAACCAGCTTTGTTGATGATCTCAATCTTGATTCACTCGACATTGTTGAGCTGATGATGAAAATGGAAGACGAGTTCGGGATAGAAATTCCTGAAGAAGATGCTGAAGGACTTAAGAAAGTCAGCGACGTCGTCACCTACCTAGAAAAAAAGCAATAAGCATTGGCCCCTAACGGGGCTTTTTTTTTATGAGTTATTTTTTAAAAATTTAGCCGCTCTCTAGCGGGTTCCAAGGTTAATCAAGGTTGGTTAATATGAAACAAAAAGAATTACGAAGAGTTGCCATCACTGGCATGGGTATCACCTGTGGCCTCGGTCACAACCTAAAAGAAGTCTGGAATAGTATCATCGAAGGTAAACCAGGTATCTCACTCATAGAACAATTGGATACATCAAAGCTTTCAGTTAAAATTGCAGGTGAAGTAAAGAACTTTAAACTCTCAAATGATATCCTCCCTGAAAAAGAGCATGACCGCTATGACCGCTTCATCCACTTTGGCTTGCACTCGACTGCTGAAGCTCTGGCCCATGCAGGTCTTTCTAAAGAAGACTGGAAAGGTTATGAAGCTGAGCGAGTTGGCTGCATTCTTGGCGTAGGAATGGGAGGCTTTCCTAGAATTGAATCTCAGCATACGACCTACATGGAGCGAGGACCAAGAAGAGTGTCTCCTTTTTTTATCCCGTCAATTATTCCCAATATGGCCTCAGGCTTAGTCTCTATTCAAAATGATTTAAGAGGCATCAACTATACGGTAGCAAGTGCTTGCGCTTCTGCTGCTCACGCTCTTTCTATGGCGGCAACTGAGATTGCTCTTGGCAAGCAAGATGTCATGGTAAGCGGAGGAACTGAGTCCGTCCTCTCTGATCTGACCATTATGGGTTTTGCAAATATGAAGGCCTTATCAAGAAGAAATGATGAACCCGCTAAAGCATCGAGACCTTTTGATACTGGCCGAGATGGCTTTATCATGGGCGAGGGAGCAGGGATTTTAATTCTTGAAGATTATGAAAAAGCTAAAAAGCGTGGCGCTACTATCTATGCTGAGATTGTTGGTCATGCTTCAAGTAGTGATGCCTATCATATCACGGCCCCCCATCCCGAAGGAGAAGGTGCTTGTAAATGTATGAAGAGCTCTCTTGAGATGGCCGGAATCGATCCGGAAAAAGTCGGTTATATCAACGCCCATGGAACCTCAACTCCTCTTGGTGATATTGGCGAGACAAAGGCCATTAAGAAAACTTTTGGTGAACATGCCTACAACCTCCATGTTTCTTCTACAAAATCTATGACCGGTCACCTCCTCGGAGCTGCGGGTGGAATAGAGACTATCTTCTGCGCCATGGCCCTCCATACAGGAGATCTGCCACCAACTATTAATTTAGAGAACCAAGACCCAGAATGTGACCTCAATTACATTCCCAATAAATCTATCAACAAGAAAGTTGATTACGCCTTAAATAACTCTTTCGGATTCGGTGGAACTAATTGTTCACTTATTCTTAAAAGAGAAGGAGCAAACTAATGTTTCATCCCAACTCTAAATCTGTTACTGCCATGGATCCCCAAATAGCCGAGCTTCTTGACCTTGAAAGAAAAAGACAAGAAGAAGGACTTGAGCTTATCGCTTCAGAGAATTATGCTTCATCAGCAGTGATGCAGGTTCAAGGCTCTGTTCTAACAAATAAGTACGCCGAAGGTTATCCGAAGAAGCGCTATTACGGTGGATGTGAATTCGTCGATAGCTCAGAACAACTGGCCATTGATCGCTTAAAAGAACTCTTTGGTGCTGGGTATGCAAATGTTCAACCCCATAGTGGCTCTCAAGCTAATATGGCCTGCTACTTCGCTCTCCTTGAAGCTGGTGACAAAATAATGGGGATGGACTTATCACAAGGGGGCCACCTTACTCATGGCTCGCCAGTGAACTTTTCAGGTAAGCTCTTCAATGTTGTGTCCTACGGGTTAGATCCAGAAACTGAAACTCTCGATTATGATGCAATTATGGAGATGGCCTTAAAGGAAAAACCTAAGATGATAGTGGCCGGTGCTTCGGCCTACTCAAGAATAATTGATTTTAAGAAATTTCGTGAAATAGCAGATGCTATTGATGCCTACCTCCTTGTGGATATGGCCCATATTTCTGGCCTCATTGCTGCTGGTGTCCATCCAAGCCCCATGGAGTACGCCCACTATGTTACCTCCACAACCCATAAGACTCTCCGCGGCCCAAGAGGCGGAATTATTCTAACTAATGATGAGGAACTTGCTAAGAAGGCCAACTTCAATATCTTTCCAGGTATTCAAGGTGGCCCACTGGAGCATGTGATCGCCGCTAAAGCTGTCGCTTTTCTTGAGGCCCTTCAACCTGAATTTAAAACCTATCAGCAGCAAGTTATTAAGAATGCCAAAAAACTTGCAAGCTGCTTAGAAATTGAGGGTATGAAAATTGTCTCTGGTGGGACAGATAATCACTTAGTCCTAGTAAATGTAGACTCCGTAGGTCTTAACGGAAAAGAAGCTGAAAAGGCCCTTGAAGCAGCACACATTACCTGTAATAAGAATATGATTCCAGGAGATAAGAGATCACCTTTTATAACTTCAGGTATTCGGCTAGGGACACCTGCCATGACGACTAGAGGTCTAAATGAAGATCATATGAAAATAGTTGCATCATGGATTGGAAGAGTTCTAAAGAATAAAGATGACCTTGAAGAGATTAAGAAAGTAGGACAAGAAGTCAAAGCCCTTTGTGCTGACTTCCCCGTTTACTAAAGAAAACTCTCGCGGGCAAAAATTAAAGCTCGCGAGAGATTAACTTGCCCTTAATCTTTGTACCGCTATTTTCTGGGACAATCATAGAACAGCCTAGAATCGAATCCTCATTAAAGAGAAAATCTCCTCTAATTCTACCATAGCCTCTTCTACCATTCCTATCATCTCTTATGGCCAACCAGCGCGGCCTCTGCCTAGAGTTAGAGAGCTTCTTCAGCTGATGAATCCAGCCACCATTATTGATATAAATAGAATCGTCATGGCCATAAATAAGCGCATAGCGATCAATCACCCCATTTCTTCTTCTTGAATATTCTAATTCATGAACGATTGAATTTCCGGCAAGGTCAAATGCGGCCAGACCATTGAATCCCCACTGAGAATCAGCAGTATGGAGTACAACCAAGTGAGAAGACTTCTTATCATAGAAGAGACTGATCGCTAGGGAGACCCCTTTTTCTTGCTCTGTCTTCACCGCCGAAACAAAGGAGAATGCCTCTGTGAGAGGATCAAAACTCACCAGACCAATTCCCCCATGAGCAATGTAGAACTTATCGTCGACTGCAACCAAGGAATGAGGAAAGTCTCTGCTGCTAAGACCTGCCTGAAAGGTAAATTGCCCCTGGATCTTACCGTTCTGAGAAAAAGAAATCACCTGCTCTCTTGAAAGAAGCCATAAATCCCCCTCATGAATAATAAAGTCTCTTACCTTTGAGATATTACCACCAAGCTTTATTACCTTAGTCGGCGTCCTCCAGAGAATGATTGGCTCATTATTATACATGACCCGTTGAATAGAATGCTTCCCCTCTTCACTCTCAAAGAACAGTGGCTCCTGCACTTGAAAACGACCAGAGCGCTGGACGTTCCAGATCATCTCTTTGCAGTGGTCTGCTTCAAAAGTAGACATATTAAGGGCCAAGATAGATGGACAAAGAAAAGAGATAAATAATAAGGTAGCTATTAGCTTCACAGACACTCCATTGTTTGTTTTCTTCAATTGTGTCGAAAATGAGCGATAATGGGAAGGGCCAGCTTTGCTTAAGCAATTCATTGCGAGTTTAGATCAATTACTGTAAAAAAGAGTGAACAAAAGGCTTTTAAATGCACTGCCCAACTTGCCACGCACAAGACACTAAAGTTATTGAAACTAGGATTCTGCAAAATGGAATGGCAGTTAGGCGTCGCCGTAGATGTGAAGACTGTGATAAGCGCTTCACTACTTACGAGAATGTAAACATCCAACTCCCAGCTGTTGTAAAAGCTGACGGCAGAAGAGAAAACTTCAGTCGTGAAAAAATAGTTCAAGGACTTTCTAAAGCTTGTCAAAAAAGACCAATCTCAACAGATCAAATCCATAGCTTAATTGATGGTCTTGAAAAAAGACTTTCTGAGCTCTCTTTGAAAGAAGTCGCAGCTGACTTCATCGGTAACTATGTTATGGAAGAGCTCTACCGCATGGACTCAGTTTCCTATGTGCGCTTTGCAAGCTTCTATTGGGAATTTGATAATATTTCCGACTTCGTTACTAACTTAGAAAATATTCATAAAGGCCCCATCATCAATAGGGACCATCTCTACAAAAAAGGCCCATTAAGTGAGCAATATGAAAACCAATAAAACTCCAGGTAGAGAATTTGCATTAAAATTTCTTTTTCAACTCTTCTTAAAAGAAAATACTGAACTCAAGAATCAATACCTCTCTAACTCTATAGATGCTAGTGAGCTTGACTTATCTCTGGCCGAGTTTAAAGAAAGCTATATGGCCCCTGATGATGAACATCCTGATAATAGTATCGATGATAGTTCTTACTTCTTTGCCTGCAAGCTTATCAAAGGTGTTTCTAAGAATATGTCCTCCCATGAGGAAATCCTCAAAGAAAAAACAAAGAGAGAGAGTCTTGAAACGATCGATAAAATTGAGCGCTCTATCCTTCTTATTGGGACCCAGGAACTCATTCATCACGATACACCTTATCAGGTAGTCATTAATGAATTAGTAAATCTCGCAAAGAAATACGGTGGAGCAGACTCAGGCCGTTTTGTTAATGGAGTTCTTGATAGTGTCAAAGTTAAAACAAAGTAAAACTGTTCTCACTTCTAAGGAACAGCTTCTTGAAATTATTTCTCCACGAACACTCGGCTGTCTTTGGGTAGGCTCTTATCCTTTAGAAAAGAAAGAGAAGCCCTTCACATGGTTTGACTATATTCTCGATGGAGCATTAGAGAAGCACCTCTTCCATAGCAGTAAAGGACCTAAGAACTTCTTCTCAACGCCTCAATTCGGAGGTCTATTCTTTCTTGGTCATATTGAACAGAGCTATGCTGGGGCAGATAAGGCCTATGAGGAATTTGTTTCTTTAATGAAGAGCCCTACTGAAACAAAGGAGATACTGCTCATCAGCGCTCTTCCCCAGGTTTTCAGCTCGAAATTCTTTCAAAAGAAGGACGAATTTGAGTTCATAAACCTACTCTACTAGAGAGTAGGAACTAAAGAACTGCTAAACAAGACCAACAATATAAGTGACCCAAGACTCACAATTCTCTTCAGATTCCGATTGAAAGAAATCTCCATCACCATCGCCGTCTTCGTCCTCCCCTTCCCAATAGGTTAGAGTTTTTGAAAAGCCAGCTTCTTCGAGTAGCTCTCTTATCTCTCTGACACTCCAGTGACGCCAATCATATGAAAAGGCTTTTTCATACTTGATTCCATCCTTCTTGAAGTGGATATAATACTGACATTCATTACTTAACGGGTTGTAGGAATCACAATCCCAGAAGTAACTATGCTTATCGTACTCTGTTTCTTCTTCCAGAGTATCTGTACACTCTGTTCCACCAAAGATATCTAAAAAGAACACACCATCTTTCTTAAGAGACTTACGTGCGCGCTTAAAGTACTTTAAGAGTTCTTGTCTCTTTTTAAAAATAAAATAGCTGAAATTAAAGGCCACTGTTATATCAGAAGAGAAGTCTGCTTTTTCAAGCACATTTCCCATAACGTAATTCATTCGTTTAGATTCTTCTTTATTTAATTTAATATAATGATTTTCTTTTCCGTACTTAACAGGTTCGGGATCAAGATCTACGGCCCATGCCGTTCGATCTTTACCTCTTTTAACCCAGTCACAGGCCATTGCGCCTGTTCCACCAAAGTCTTCTCTCAGTGTTTTCGGACTTCTCCCTCGAAGTTTCTTAAACTCCTCCTCAATGAATTCGATATCGGCCATATGATTTTGAACCGAAGTTTCATAGAGTTTATATTTAAGATTTACGGGAAGTTCGCTCGTTCCTCTTGCCATTAAGAGTCCTCCATCAGCTATTGAAATTGATGGAGAGAATGTACCATACTCCTCCTTCATTTCCCAGTGGGTATATAGTCCTTCAGTTTGAGTTTTCAAGCATTGAAAACTCACCTACCCGAATGCTTTTAAGGTTTAAGCTACGTGTCTTTAGGCGTGCTGCTTAAATACCCGGATGGTGCTAAGACTCAATTTACACGCCGCTAGGCGTGCTGCTTGAATTCCTCTCCAGTAGCGGTGTATTGACCAATCTTCGGAAATAACGACTGTAGACTTAATTATAACTCTGATAGGATTTCACTTCTTGGATAGCACCGCCGTAAGTTGAGTTACACCGAGACTTTACCTCAAAGCGCTTGTCATTAGTAACATAGACCGAACGCGCTAACGCTATGAATTCGTCATCAAATATCTTCTGCCTTTCTTTATCTCTAATATCGTCTTCAATTTCCCAAAGCTGAGTATTAACTAACTCCAATTCCTCAAGGAAGACGGTAACCCCTTTTAAATTCAAATCATCCAGGGCCGTACTAAGAACTGAAAGTTCTTCAACTATAAAAGATAGCTTCTCTTGGTTTTTAATTTTTCTCTTCTTTATCTTGAGTATTGTTATTTTATCAATTAGCTCACCAATGCTAACACTGACCTTCACTGACACCTTCGAACTCCTTGATATGAATTTTCTTATACTCTAGTTTTACAATTTCAAATGCCCTGAGCCCAGAAGGGGTCTTAACGGAAACCTCGTCACCCACAGACTTGCCAATAAGTGAACTTGCAATAGGAGAACTCCAACTAATACGCCCGAGTTTTGTATCGAATTCATCTGTTCCCACAATTTGGTAAACCATTTCATGGGCCTCCTCATCAACTATGGAGACAGTTGCGCCAAATTTAATAGTCTCCATATCTTGCTTTTCAGGATCTACCACAAGCGCGGATTCAATTCTCTTTGAGAGGAATCGCATTCGGCGATCAATCTCCCTTAATCTCTTCTTTCCATAAACACCGCTACTGGAAAGGAGTTCAAGCAGCTCGCCTAAGGGCGAGTAACTTGAGTCTTAGTACCATCCGGGTATACAAGTCTTTTGGTGAGTTTTCAATACTTGAAAACTCAAACAGGAGGACTATATAATCAGCGTTTTCAGAACGATCTCCCAATGAAGCCGCCCAGCTCACAAGATCCGTTATTTTTGGCCTCTCTACTTTCTTCAAGAAAAGGTACTCATCCTGAAGTCGTTTCAGACCAAGGGGAGTAATGTAATTAGCCATTATTCAATTTTTTAAGAATATTCTCACAGCCTTCAGTAACCATATCAAGAACGAGCTCAAAGCCATCCTCTTCACCATAGTAAGGATCGGGAATATCTTTTTGCTTAAAGCTTGGTGTAAACTCACTCATGAGAGTTAATTTTTCAAGATGCTCACGCTTTAAGGCAACTGCCTTACAGGAGTCATAATTACTCTGGTCCATAACGACAACGAGATCAAAGTTTTCAAAGTCAGAACGATCAAATTGCCTTGCTCGACTTTCCAAAAGAATCCCTCTGTGCTTTGCTGCAGTACTCATTCTTCTATCAGGCTTATGGCCTACATGGGCGTTACTGGTTCCAGCTGAGTCTACACCTACCTGCTCCTTGAGGCCTTCCTTTTCAATCATCGAAAGTAGAACACCGTGAGCTGCTGGACTTCGACAAATATTTCCTAAACAAACAAAGAGTACTTTTTTCATATTGGAGGGCCCCCTTAGACGAGTACAATGGTATATGGTAGATAACTATCGGTATTATATCAAAAAAGGGAGTATTTGTGGCGGTAAGAGAAGTATTGAAGATGGGTCACCCGACACTCAGAGTCAAAGCTGAGTTAATCTCTCAAGAAGAACTTCAAAGTCCAGACTTTAAACAGCTTATTCAAGATATGTTTGAAACCATGGAAGAAGAGCAAGGCATTGGGATTGCCGCTCCCCAAGTTGGTATCAGCAAACAAGTTGCCATTGTTGGCATTCCAAATGAAAACCCTCGCTATCCGGAGCTTGAGGAAGAATCAAAGAATTCAGACGAAGAAGACGACTTCACTATCTTAGTTGTCGTAAATCCCAAAGTAACAATTACGGATCCCGAAACTTCCGGCTTCTGGGAAGGATGTTTAAGTGTTCCCGGATTAAAAGGATATGTAGAAAGACCTAAGGCCATAAGAGTTGACTATACCGACCTAGAGGGTAAACCGCAGTCTATCGATGCTGATGGCTTTGCGGCAACTGTCTTTCAACATGAACTTGATCACCTTGATGGAGTTCTCTATGTTGATAAGATTGCCGATAAGACTAAGCTCTCCTTTATGGATGAGTATTTAGAGTTTATAGAAAATGAAGGTGCTGAAGAGGATGATCAATAATCTCAAATGGACCACTTTAATCTCCAAATTATCGGAAAAATAGAAACACCATTCACCCAAAAGCTAGGAATTCCTCGCCAGCCAAATCTTGCCCCTAATATCAAAGGAAGGATTCTACTTAACAAAGAATTTGCTAGGGAAGACACTTTGAGAGGTCTTGAAACTTTTTCTCACCTTTGGATTCTCTACTGGTGCCACATGAGTACATCTTGGCGAGAGACAATAAGACCTCCCCGCCTAGGTGGAAGAGAAAAGCTGGGCTTCTTTGCTACTCGCTCCCCTCATAGACCAAATCCCATTGGACTCTCAGTAGTCAAATTTGAGGGTATTGACTCTGATTTCAATATTCTTATATCAGGAATGGATATATTGAATGAAACGCCAGTACTTGATATAAAACCCTACCTTCCTATGTGGGACTCACTACCAGAGGCAAGTAATGGATGGATTGAACAAACTGAAACACTCAGACCTTTACCGGTTAATTTTGATCAGCTACCATCTGCCCAATTACAGCTCTTACATAATGAACAAAAGACTGCTCTAAAAGAAACTCTTTGCTGGGATCCAAGACCTGCTTACATTAAAGATGAAGACCGCTCCTTCATTCATCAAATATTTGACCTTGAAATTACTTGGAAACGGGACCCTGAAAAAATCACTATTTTGGCAATAAGAAAAATTTAGCACTCAACTATTAAAACTCAATAAAATTTAATCTATCAAGTCCCTTACCGATATGAATATTGTGGGGTTGAGATTGAAAAGTCATTTTAAAGATAAAATTAATATCGTTTTTATTGCGTTATTTACCGTAGCAGCAGGTCATCTCTGTCTTATCAAATATCGACAGTCTCTACATAAGTCCTACTGGGCACTCCTCAAAGAAAGTAAATTATTTAATCTAAGGAATCGCTCTCCAAGCTCAAAAGTTCAATTTAATCAAGATGCAATCGATAATCTTAAGTCCTACTTTGATTATAGCAATTTTAGAAAGTATGTGGATTATAGGTTAGAACTTAATTTCAAAAGCAATGTAAGAGAGTTACAGCAGAGGAGTCAATGGCGGCCGCTTTTTCACCACTCTTTGGAGACGGTTCTCTCTCCTAAAACAGATCGGGCCAATAATATAGAAAGTACATTTCTAACGGCCTTTAGTGATCATCTTCTTCATGACTTCACCAAAGATTTTATTGAGCAGGTAAGAAAGAAAGGTATCAAAACTGGAAAGTTTCAAGTTGATCTCATTTTCAAGCCGATACTTAATCCTCACTTTAATTTTGATTCAGAAATTACAAGTAATAAGCTCGTTAATTGGAACGCCACTAATAAGTTTATAGCAGGGATTAAAAAGAGCAATGAAGAGAGAAGCACTCCCCTCAATCAGCACCTGCTACATACTCAACTTCCAAGTAGTGGCGATGACTATCAATATAAAGGTGGCATTATTTCATTTTGGTTTGAACTAGGTAAGGAAGGTAGAACATCTGGCTATGTGCGCTTTAGAAAATACTTTATGGCCCCTCATATTTCTAAGCTGGCACCTTTTATAGAAAGAGATAACTTTAAACTTAACCTCATTCATTTTAAGAAATCTAAGAAGATTGTCAAAAAAGAGCTCTATATTACAAGTGACTTTTATCAAAGCTATTCTCTTGATAAGCCTAAACCTAAAGCTGAGCGATTGGAACTTCATTTTGGAAAAATACTTCCCAACAATTTAAGTCTAAAAAACCTTGCGCAACGGAGAATCGCCTCCCTCAGCGAAAGACCAATCTCTCTCTCTAAGAAAGTTCAAACTATCGATATGGGTGACCTTAATTTACATGGTGTTATAAAGTACAAGGGTCAAGACTATGGCTTCATGAGTACTATTGAAAGCCTAGTTTTTGAGTTCAAAAGTGGTCAATTCACCAAGAAGAGCAAGATCAGAACCCGCCTTAAACGCAAAAAATTAGATGGCGTACAAAGAGGAGTGCTTAAGCACAAAATAACTGAAAAGCTAATCGAAGAAAATGGAATGAGTATTATCCAAAATTTCCAAATGCATCATCTCCACCCAAGATTTAATGGGGGGAAGAGATGAAATCAATCTACTCACAAAAAATTCTAATGGCCCTCATATTTATAGTGACTATGCTCAAACCCCACTCTACATTGGCCCTTAAATTTCCAATCCAAGACAGAATAAAAACTCAGAGACTCTATACCGAAGTCTACCCACACATTTACCATGACATCATTGTAGAAGATGATCATCTTTTTCTAGAACAACTCAAGCAACTACCAGACTTTGAAAATCAAATCGTCCCAGCAATCACCTTACTGGATAAGAAGCTTCCCAAGGCATTATTTAAAGCCCTTATGTTTTGGCGTTATATTGAGCCTGACCTTCAAAAATTTGAGCAAGTTCTAAGTTTTACGCTCTTTCAAAAGATACTTATACTCAGAGATAACAGAGACTCTCCTTATACTCTAAACCAGAAAGAAGCCCTTGTTGAGCTGCAAAAGACATCTGGTCATGAGAGCATTAAAACTGCACAGTTATTTAAAATTTACTACCCCCTAGTTCGTGAAAAATCTCACTTAATTACTGCTATAAAAGACAACCTTCTCTTTTTGGAGGCCCTGGCAGCTACTAAGCTCTTTACCTATGAGCTAAGCTCTAAGAAAGTGACGACACCTTATTTAATTTCATACCTTGGTTTTATTCCTGGAAATAAAGTTGAACTCATTTCTTATAACTCAGTCGATAACGAAAGGATGAAATGGGTAGAGAAGAATAGAATTACGAAGAGGCAAGATATCGACTTCTCACTTCAGCACCTCAATATGCCGGAGAACTCTTCATCCAAAGGAAACCTACTCTTTCAAAAAGACCCCATCTTCATAAAGATTAGAGATATGATAAAGCAGGCGAATGAGTCTATTTTTATCGATATTTTTCTTCTTGGAGGAAGCCTTGGTGCGACTCTTAGCAAGTACTTAATAGATCAAACGAGCAAGAAGGTAAGTGAGAACCCTAATTTCAAAGTTGTTATTCTTCATGACTTTGCCTCTCATAAGAATATTATGCCAGAAATGCGTCCAGTCTTTAAGTATATTAAGGAACGCATTACTACAGAGGAAAAACTCAAGAATAACCTCTTCCTCCTTCAAGCAAATATTCAAAGGCATCCTTCAGGCAGCCCCTTTGGCCTAGGTCGTAAGCCTATAGCAAATAAAGAACTCATTTTAAGCCTCCAGTCAAACCCTAATCATTTTCAGTCTAAGTTTGACCATTCAAAAGTGATAGTAATCGATGGAAATACCCAAATGCCTGCCGCATACTTTGGATCGAAGAACTGGAGTGACAGCAATGGTGCCTTCTTCTATGATGACTCTATTTATATAGAAGGCCCTGCTGCAGCTCTCGTTCAGGCCTCCTACTTCAATGATATTGAGGCGGCGCTTACTCAAAATGAAGAGGAGTTAGAGTGGTTCTTCTACAAAGAAGAAGGATTTAACAACGAAGACTATGGCCAAAAGAGAGACTCTATTCTCAAAGATTTTGCCGTTACTCAAGAGAGTATTCCTTACCAAGGCAGAAGTATCGTTAGGCTAGCAGAGACTAATGTTGATTCTAAGATTGTTAATACCCGCCAGCTCTTAGTAGATATGATAATAAAGGCAAAGAAGAAAATATATATTGAGCATCAATTTTTCTACGATAAGTATATCGTCGACACGTTAATAAAGAAGAAAGTAGAAATGCCCAAGATCGACATCAAAGTGATCATTGACCCCAATCAAAACTTGGCCCTGGGGGGACTTCCCAATACTATTTTCTTGGATGAGTTAATTAGCGCAGGCATAGAAATTAGGTCTCGAATAATTCTTCCTACGAAAGATCAAGTTATATCATCAGTAACAGGAAAGAGGCTCACTCCCCTCAATCATAGAAAGATAATCTCTGTTGACTCACAGGTGATCATGGCCGGTAGCTCTAATATTACTCCTAATGCCCTTCAAGGGAGCTCAAGAGAATTTGGTGCTCAGGTTTTTAATTCCGCAATTGCAAAGTCTTTTGAAAATCGCTTTGTAAAGGATTGGAATAATCCCTCTAAAGTATTGATTATGGACATTGAAAACTTCAGAGCAAAACTTCAGGGAAGAAAGCTCAATAAGGGTAATTCAGATCTCATTAATAAGATTCTTTCACTATTCTTAAGATCGAAAGATCAGCTTGAAGGCAGATAAATTAATCCGTAGTACAACCTGGGTCTCCGCCCTGTAATTTAAATGCCTCTTGGGTCTTAATCTTCTCTTCAATCTTTGCCTCAAGATCTTCGGCGGTATCGCAGCTTTCATCTTTCTTCTTCTCTAGATCACTAAAATCGTCCTCACCACTCATTGACTTCTTCGTAATAGAAGAAGAAATACCACTAGAAACTTTGCTAGTAGATTCTTTGACCAATCCTGAATTGTCATTACAGCTGCTTAATAGAGAAACTAAAATAAGGAAGAGTATTTTTATTTTCACGATAAACCTCACGATTTTGAATAATTGGCCACTGGTAATTTCATAATAAAACGATAGATAAACCGCGGCAAGTAACTTAGTAAGTGAATAGCAACAGACATTTGCCAGGGGAAGACAAAGAGAACCCTCTTGGCCCTAATCGCCTCTTTGATTAACCTGGCTCCCTTTTCAGCACTCATAAGAAAGGGCATCGAATGATCATTCTTTTGCGTGAGCGGAGTATCAATAAAGCCAGGACAAATCGTTGTCACATCAATTCCCATTTTAGGAAGATCAAGAGCATAACTTTCACACAATTTCATCACTGCTGACTTTGAGGCCGAATATGCAGAAGCACCAGGCAGGCCCACGAAGCCGGCAACAGAGGCAATCGCAACGATATGGCCACTGCCCTGTTTTTCAAAAACCGAAAGGGCCGGTGCAAAAGTATTGATCACCCCTAACACATTAGTATTAAATATTCTTCGAGCAACTTCCATATCTGGCCTCTTACTCTTAGGCCCATGACTAATCCCTGCATTAGCAATAATAATATCTAGCCCTTTTTGACTAAAGTCAGTGATAACTTCATTCATTCTGTCTTGATCTGTTACATCAACTTCAAAGAGCTCTAAATTTTCAAATTCGTCTTTAAAGGACTGCTCAACTTTTGATAAATCTCTTCCAGAAATACCAACCCTATGTCCATCACGGAGGTAGAGTTCAGCAAGCTTATGGCCGATACCACTTGTGGACCCGGTTATGAATATACTCTTCTTATGGAAACTCATTAGTGGCAACAATCCTTTTTATTCTTAGAGGCCAGTAAGGGTGAAATTTTCTCTTTATAAATACCCTTTGCCAAAATAGCGGCAAAGAAAACGGCTAGGCCTACCTCCCACCATGAAGAATGGGCATGGGCATGGGTTTCAATTTTAAATATTCTAGACCAACCATAGCTTTCATAAAGAGCATCAACCACAAAACTAAAACCCAGTGAGACAATAGCTATCGCTATAATATTAATCACGACTCCCCTTCTTCCAATATACTTATGAAGAACAGCGATACTAGTGAAGTTAGTGGCCGGCCCAACCAGTAGAAAAATAAGAGCTGTTCCTGGGGACATTCCCTTCATCATCATGGAGGCAGCAATAGGTGTTGAGGCAGAAGCACAAATATAAAAAGGAATACCAAAGAGTAAAATTGCTAGTTTGCTCCCCCAACTTGGAATTTGCGTAAATATATCTTCTGGAAGAGCAAAGTTCATCAACGCTCCCAAGGCCAGGCCAATAAAGACCCA
>CALHBL010000310.1 GCA_937930825.1 uncultured Bacteriovoracaceae bacterium | reverse complement strand
ATAACAATATGCGACTTATACATCATGGTATTTTCTAATAACAAAAATGCATGGCATATTTTTTATTCATTTTTTCAATATATTAGGATGAGCTCTAGCTAATCTATAAGCTATAGGTCACTTCAATTAGCCCGTATTATTTTGAGTTCACAAGGAGCATGCTTGACCATATATTCCGCAAATGAGCTCGGAAATAATCCGGCAACACCATGCTTACCCCGTGTACCAATTGCCATAGTATCAATTTTATTTCTTTCAACATAGTCAACCAACGCCTCTTTGGGCGAGTTAGTAATAATACATTTCCTTAAGATCCTTACCTTACTATCCATGCTCACAACATGTTCTTCTAAACCTTTAAGAATACTATTTACAGATTCCTCTACGTCATCATATTGCTCTTCTGAAGGATATGTACTCAAGAAGAATAAATCGGCATAGGTCTGAAGCTGGAAGCCGTGAACAAAGTGCACTTCATCAATACTCTCCCAATTCCATTTCCCCATACTATTCTTGAAAAGTTCTACCGATTCATTACTTAAGTCAACGCATACCATAAGTTTTCTTTTCATTTCCCTACCCCCAGTTTAACTTCTGCTAGCATCCTTTCAATCTTGTTGGGGTCTGTAACTTACATAGAAGAGTATAAAATATGATATAAATCAGTTTCAGATACTCTTTAATATAAGATAAAGATTGTTGTACTAAAGACAATTAAAGCCTCCAATGCAAGCGAATGCATTTATCTGACTAAAAATGCTTAAAGATAACCAAGGAAAGTAAATGATAGTAAGTGAATTTATGAGCCCTCTTCCAATAACATGCTATGAAGATCAAACAGTAGAAGAAGCAGCGAAGGTCATGGTCCAAGAAGGGTTTAGCGCTATACCAGTAGTAAATCGTCAAAAAAAGCTCGTTGGAATATTAACCCAATCTGACTTCGTTGGGAAAGAGGTAACAGTTCCACATGCCTTAGCTTCAATCAAACAGCTATTTGGGCAACTTTACTATTTTAGGGATATAGAACCTATTTACAATAGTGCTAAGAAAAGAAAGTTATCAGAGGTTATGAGTAAAAACCCAACAGCAGTAGGCCCTAACTCCAGCTTAACCGACGTTGTAAATATAATGAATACTAGAGGCTTTAAAAGACTTCCCGTTGTTGATGGTGAAAGTGTTGTCGGTATTGTCACTAGAAAAAACTTACTAAAGGCCTTCTTGGTAGTTCATTAGAAACATAAAGTTGGAAAACGGAAAATTTTTGAATAGTTTCTACCTGAGATGATTTCTCAAGATGTAATATAAATATCAGCCTCTCTCTTCTTTTGTAAATCATTTTGAAAAATGGGAAAAAGGAAAAATGGTACTAACATACTTCTGGGACTAAGGGCATACAAGTCTTTAGGTGAGTTTTCAATAATTAAAAATTCAAACAGTATGACTGTATAGAAAGGTAGTCCACACTTTTGAGGTAATCCTAGTCAAAGAAATGTGGACGTACCATTTTTGCTACCTATCCTTAACTTTTACACCTAGTTGTTCAAAGCCCTCAGCTGCCATATCCCACATTAATTTATTAGGAGGAGTGACTTTTAATTTATCATTTGCTGAAGTTAAAGTAATATCTTGATTCCTTTTAACAGTAGCACTACCACGGCCATTAGTAACTTCAACTGCTCCATCGCAAACACATAAGTATGTTTTCTTATCATCGGCTTCAAGCCAAAACTTAGTCCCCCTTACTCCCATCGATGCATCCTTTGTTTTAATACTTAACTTGTTACTAGAGTTTGGCTTAACGTAAGAAAATATTATTCCCCGTATTAAAGAAAGATTATTCTTATTTTTCTTCTCATCTAACTCATTAATCACTAATAACCCTTTTTTTATCATAAAACGACTACCATCTTCATAATGAACAAGGGCAAATGATTTTCCCCCAACTGCTTCTATAGTATCTCCTGTTTTAATCATCTGCCCTTTCACAGCTTCTATATTATTAATTGTGACATCACCTTTAAACTTTATTAGTTTTGCGGCAAAGAGAGATTGAGAAAACAACAGGGTAAGTATTAAGAATTTCATGAAGACTCCATTTAGTTATAATCAAGCAGTATGCCTAAAGAAGGATACACGTGTCTCTTGTGGAATAAAAGCATTGAAATAATTTAGTGAAGCGGCAATAAGAAGAAGATACTACTTAGTCCTAAGCCATTTGATGAAAAGTCAGCATGAGGTCTACTGGCGCTAAACTAAGCCGCTTTTTTCCCAGAAAAATAGCTATTCCAAGCAAAGTCAATATTCTCTTTCGTCAGAGTGTTCTTCTTATCATAGAAGCTATTGAAGTCCTGCACATGTGCAAGAAGATCGCGAGAGTGGCATCCCCTAAAATCAAGTCCATCTCTTTTATATAAAGTGTTCACAAGGTAATTAAATGCACTTTCGTTATAAGACAACTCAAAAGCTTCACACTGCTTTTTAAAAATTAATGTAAACTCTTTTAGTGTAGGCGACGTTACTTCTATCTTGTATTTAATACGGCGAAGAAAAGCATCATCCCCAAGATCATTTGGCTCTAAGTTTGATGAGAATACAAGCATTTGATCAAAAGGCACTTCAATCTTCTTGCCAGTAACAAGTGTTAGGTAATCAATATTTTTTTCTAACGGATATATCCAGCGATTTAAAAGCTCTTGTGGAGATAGCAGCTGCCTTCCAAAGTCATCGACGAGGAGTACGCCACCGTTAGCCTTAAGCTGCACCGGAGCTTCGTAGTACTTAAACTCATCTTTATAAACAAGATCAAGCATTGCCAAAGTGAGTTCTCCGCCAACAACGATAAAAGGTCTTTCCACTTTTATCCAACGGGGATCAGACGTTTCATAACTAATTGGCTTATGAACTTTTTCATCAAAGTATTTAATAAACTGACCATCTACATACAAGCAATGAGGCACATAGATGTAGTCACCAAAAGCATCAATAATCTTCTCAGCAATCATGGTCTTACCATTACCTGGCTTACCATAGAAAAGAATTGGTCCACCTGAATTAATCGCAGGCCCTACTTTTTCAAAATAACCTTTAGCAAGAGTCATGCTCTTAAAAACATTTTGTATTTTGTTGATGTTAATTCCTCTTGTCACAATTTTCTTCTTAGTGATCACATTCTTATACTCTTCCATCGTTACAGGAATCGGTCCGACATAGGAGCGTACATCAAAAATCTCTTTCGCTCGCACTCGCCCCTTAGGAGTCAGGTCAAACTTCATACTCACATACCCACCAATTCCAGCATTAGAACCAACCACACCAAGAAGGTCTCTTTTCTTTAAGCTCACTAACTCATTTTCAATCAATGTAAACTTAACCTTCAACACCTCACTGATCTCAGCTCCAATGATCGCCCCTTGAACATATATAGTCTTTAAAATCTGCTCTTGAATCATCTCTATGGAGATATCTAAATCAGTTAGGGTCTTAATTTTTTTGAGTGTAGACATGATTTCTTTTCGGTATTTTTTCGGAAGAGCTTGACAGGTGTTTCGTTGAATAAGGTGCTGAGATAGTTCCAGAAATAGTACTAGCATACTTTTGGGACTAAGGGCATTCAACTCGATAAGCCCCAAAAGTAACCACGTTCAAAAATCAAGCTGCTTTCTTTGACAACGTTTCAGATAAATCTGTAATTATTTTATTTGCCTGTTTTAATCTCTTTGTAATTAGCCTGGATAGGTTTAGCGCCAAAAGAGAAAATACTTGAGGGCTCTTACTGTATAATTCATAAAAAGCATCCTGCCCAAAGACGAGAACATCACAATTCGTTCTGGCAACTATGTCAGCAGTTCTTTGTGTTTCATTTAATAAGACCATTTCACCAAATAAATCCCCTGAATTTAGAGTTGCAATGTGTTTTCTCTCTCCATCTTTATTAACTATAATACTAGCTTCCCCTGTCAAGATTATACAAATATCAGTTCCTGAATCACCTTGTTTTATAATATGATCATCCTTTTTAAAACTGGCAACAACACAATTCTTTAAAATCTTTTCAACTTCATGATCATATATCTCATGAAAGAGTGGACAACCTTTAACTAAACTAATTATCGACATAACCTAACCTCTATTTTAATTACGAAACTTTCTTATTATTTTTTTTGTGAACTGCATTTCCTTCAGCAAGTTTTGACAGCTGACTATAGATCTGCTTGAGGTATTCAACAGTTTGCTCTTCTTCGTTGCCTTTTTCATGAATCGCCATCCAAATGTTTTCTAAGCAATTTGAAAACTTTTTGTCTGTTTTGTCTCTTAAAGATTTTATTGGAGCAATTGTATTGAGTACTGTCATGAGAAGAGAATACAGAATTCCAGCAATTGATGTTTTCATAGCATAAGTAACACTTAGTACAAAACTTGTAAGAATTTCGCCGGAAGTATCAAGATTATTAAAATCCATTTTTGCAATTTCAGGTAAGGCCATGCTGATACCTATAAACGTTCCAAAAATTCCAAAAACAACAAATAAACTGGGGAGTACATTGATTAGCCTTGAAACTGGAGCTATTGGTAGGAAATTAAAGAGTTTGTTATAATTGTCATCTTTTTCTAAAATACGATCTGCTATTTCAGGATAATTAGGAGGAAAAGGACTTTTAAAACTAATAGCTTCACCACGAACAGATTGAAATAAGCTCCCCTCACCAGAGACATAGTCTCTCAAAGAAACCACTTGATTAGCGCCCATCTCTTTAGCTTTCTCTCCATTTTTGGCAGCAGATCCTCCTTGACGAATTGACCTCTTAGGCAATTTATCTTTGACATCACTTAGTAATTGTTCGAGATATCCGTCAGTATTCTCTGACTTATTAGAGAAACCTTGGTGCTCGACCAACGCCTTTTCTATTTCACCTGTAAAGGTTGAAAAGTATGTATAATTTTTTAGGCTAGACTTATAGGCCGCATATCTAAGAATTAACCCTAGAGCAAGCATCCCAGTCATAAATTCTATGAGATAAGTTGAAAAAAAATCAAAGACCAATTCAAGCATGATAACTCCTAAAAAACGTTTTAATTATAAATTTCAAAAAGCAATATATTATTTCGCAAGATCTTGTAATTTCTTATGAATTTCATCACTCTCTTTAAGAGAGAATGAAATCTCCACTCTTCGTGAAAGTTTACAGTTGTACTCTCCACACTTGTCTTTTTCACTATGGCCTTCGCTGGCAATATAACGCACAGGCAGACTAAAGCTTTTCCCTACTGAAGAAACTTTACGACGAAAAACACTCTTATATTTAAACTCTCCAAATTCTTCTCCAAAAATATATTTTACTATTTCTTTGGCACGATTTGCACTTAAGTCTAAATTGTAAGTATAGGCAGATGGATTTTGAACAGATTCAGGCTCTACCACGATTCTTTTGTATCGAGGAGAAGCATGACCAATAATATTTACTGAGCTAATGGCCTCTTTAACAAACTGATCTTTAAAGAGTTCATCTATATAGGGGGGAATAATTTCTCTTAATGTATTTCGTGCAACTTCAGAGAGCTTAAAATCGTTTCTTTTAAAAAGAAAGGAATCATCCATCAAAAGAGTAATAGAACCCGTTTCCTTATCAACTTTGACTTTGATATTGCCTTTACTCATTCGATTCGCAATATTCTTAGCTAGGTTTGATCTCATCTTTTTTTGAACACTTGCTATTCCGCGATTCAAACGTTTTAGACTTGA
This sequence comes from uncultured Bacteriovoracaceae bacterium, assembly GCA_937930825.1. Taxonomy (GTDB): domain Bacteria; phylum Bdellovibrionota; class Bacteriovoracia; order Bacteriovoracales; family Bacteriovoracaceae. The sequence goes on along the minus strand of CALHBL010000310.1, from coordinate 3,860 downwards.
TTTATGATTTTTGACTAGTTTATTTAGATCTTTATTCTTTATCTTTAAGTCTTTTAAAGCATCATCTCTTTGCCCTAGCTGCTTTTTAAAACCAACAACAAGTCCTTTTGACTTACCTAATTCATCAAGAAGTCTCTTATTACTTCCAGCACTCTTTTTAAGTTTACTATTGAGTTGCCCCATCTCTCCTTTCATAGCACCAAGTTGTTTTTGAAGCCCTTCAAGTTCATTTTGTAGGCTTTGATTTGAGCCTTTCATTCCTTTTAATTCATCACCCATAGAAGCGAGACTTCCTTTGAGGTCACCATTACTTTTCTGACTGCTTTTTAATGAACCTTTTAGTGAATCTAACTCACTTTTCATACCGCTCATTTTCCCTGTTAATGACCCCAACTTCTTGCTTAATTTTGTTTCATTGCCTTTTGAAGACGATAAATCCTTTTTCAAATCACTCACACTTCCACCAAGGGAACTATTTTCAGATTTAAGATCTGTCAAATTTCGATTTAGGTTCTTAATCTCTTTTTGATTTTCTTTATTAAGCCCATGAGAACTTGCTAATGATTTCGATAAACTCTTTGTTTTTGAGTTCAATTGCTCTATTTGAGACTTAGAATCTGTCACTTCTTGCTGTAGGTTAGTTAGTTGTTTTAAAAGGTCATTTTTATTTTTGTTGAGTGATTTAATTTTAACTGCTAACTGCTTATTACTACTCTCTTTGGAGTCAACTAACTTGCTTGTTTTCTTCATCTCTTCTCTTAAGTCTTTTATTTCTTGGGACTTCATACTGGAAATTTTTTTCATTTCTTCAAGCTCAATAATTTTCTCTTGTTTAATATTTTCTATTTTTAAATTTGTATTCTGAGTTACCTTAACGATTTCATTAAGCTTATCGACCTTGGCCTTAGATTTACTAATTTTCTTTATTAAATCTTTATTTACAGACTTTGATTTTTTTAACTCTTCAATAGTTTGATTTAAAAACTTTTGACTTTTTATAATTTTCTTATCTAGTTTTGTTTTTACGTCATCATTATGTGTTATTCTTTGATTAAGAAGCTTAACTTCACCTTCTTTTTTAGATATTTTAGCCTCTAGCTCTTTCTTAACTTCTTTAACATCTACAATCTCTTCGTTAAGGTTTTTAACTTTATTCTGCAGTTCAGTAACAGCAACAGACTTATTTTCATTTTGCTTTAAAACCTTTTTAACTAGCTGCTGATGATTTTGAATTTTTTTATTTAACTTTTTCAAGTCATCAACTTTCTTTTGAAATACACTCTGATAGTCATTAATCTGCTCAAGAGACTGACCAATCTCTTCTTTAACCTTTTCATTTTCTTTTTTAACTTTTTTTGAAATTTTCCCCTCAAAAAGCTCTTTATTTTCTTTTATCTCTTGAGTAAGTTGTGCAGAACTAACAGCAGATTTTATAAGGGCAAAAACAAACATCACTAAGAAGATTATAGCAACCGTAGTAAACATATCACTATAGGAGGTCCATACTGACCCTGAATCTTGCTGTTCTTCTTCTTCATTATGCGATCTTCTTCTTCTGGACATATTTGCTCCTAAATCAACAAAAATAAACTAGAAACAACTTCTACCTAATAGACTTATTTCATAACTTAAATTCAAGTTAGAGGACTTATCGACCTACGGAATAGACCCTTTAGCTTTATTATTACCTGACCACCACATTTATTATAATTATGAAAAATCAATTGCCTCTTTTTCTCATCTATTTTGAGTGACCTCTGAGTAGATCCCCCTTCAGCACGAGAAGACACTTTCAAAATGACAGATAGTCGCCAAAAGGAGAAGGTTATGAGGAAGGAAAGTATTGTAACATCGGAGACTGACTACATCGGCCAGTGCAACTCTTTTGAGGTGCACTTGTTCGCAAAATTTTGAACGTACGAATTTTTGAATTCCAAGTGACTAAACGCTCTTTCGTAATTCCATCAACTAAAGACTAAAGAGCGAAGCACCATTATTTTTTTCCACAATTTCCGTTTTTAATATAGGTCTTCAAGCTATACTTTACTCTCTTAGGCCCATACCAAAGGTTAGAAAAAGGCTGACTATTCATTTCAACTCGGTATAAGTTCTTACTGTGATGCTTTGCTATTTTACACTTCGAACCAACAGAAGCCACTGTTCGTCCATTTCTCCTCTTATGATTAAAACTACAAGACATTAAACCCATGACTAAAAACATACATATTATAATTTTCATAATTTCTCCTTAAATTCCTTATCGGTAATTAGGACACATTACTTTAGCAAAAAGGTCGGTTAACTTGAGTAATTATAAAAACATAATCTATTTAGAATAAAGAAGGACGTTTACTTCTTACTAAAAAGAATAAACTCCTTTATTTTAATAATTTACAATATTTCCTTGCTGAAAATAGAAGAAGTAAATTTCCGTTAACCCCTGAAGTCACGAATCAAAGGATAACTGGTGGAAAGATCTCCCCCTCATTAGTGAGCAAAATCTTTTTAACTAGGAAATCCTTAAGGTCTCTCTTGGCAGACTCAGAACTAGTTTTAGTAATAGAGACATAGCTCTTATTGGTAAGACAGGCCTGAAAATCATCTAGAAGTATTCTAGTAATTTTTTTATGACATTAGTACAACCTCCTTTTCCATCGCTGCCGGATAAGTCTGCTGGAACCCTTCTAATCATTGCAATTAAAGTTTTGTATTTCAGCTATCATACTACAGGCCCTTTTATCATCATAAGTCCGACAGAGAACTTTCATTATTCCGACGATCTTCCCTTTAATTTCAGAATGCAGTTTAACTCGACCAGGATGTGTTTTAATCCACTTTGTTTTATTTCTTACAAAGTCCTTTACTGCTCTTTTATAATATTCATCCTGTACTAATTCCCTATAAGCATTATTACTAAAGTAAATCTCAAAACAAGATAAATTACGATTAAGCATACTCAGGCTCATACTAAGATTTTCGTCATCCTGGAACGATATAGAAAATACCGTATAAGACTTCTTTGTTACTTTATCTCTAACTGATATTAAAAACTGCATATAGCTATTTTGATCAAAAGTATTTGAAATACGGATATCTAGCTCATGTTGAGTTATTGATTTTTTACAATGAGTTGAATTTACCTCAAATGGGAGTTTACTAGTCACATCCTTATTCAGACCTGGACATTCATATTTATCATTTAGCTCTAGCTCCATTTCATCAAATTGAGTTTTCATTATATTCTTGAATTCTAAAAGTGTAATATTACTTCCAATTGGAACTGATTCAATTCTCTTCTTTTGAGATACATCAGACTTTTCTTTTTCCAGTTGATTCTGATCATTTCTCTGTTCTCTATTTTTTATTGAATTAATACTCCTAGGAGACTTTGATTTACTTATTTCTGGATTAGATCTGTTTCTTATTATTACAATAGATAATATAGAAATTAGAATAACTGATAGAAAAATTTTCTTCTTATTATTTTTCATTCATAAGCCTTTCCCATAAAGGATGGTTCCAACAGTAACCACGATCTATTTCCCCCTACTTCCTCTTTGCCTAATTACTTTAGGCAATACAAGACAAGCGCCAATATCGCTAGTCTTGCATCGTGACTTAAGAGAACCGCTTTTTGATGTATTTTTAGGAAGAGATGACTTTTCCTTAAATGCCTTAGCTTCTACACTACCTGGACAATTACCATTTTCATCTGCAATTTGGCAGCTTCCTTCTTCGCTTAAATTACATTCTCTACTAACCTTCCTATTTAATTCTGCGTATTTCTTATATTTTGGCCTTGCAAATTTACATAATTTTTTTTAAATCTAAGGTTTCACTAGACTCTAAAAATTTTATCG
>CALHBL010000309.1 GCA_937930825.1 uncultured Bacteriovoracaceae bacterium | reverse complement strand
TCAGTATCTTGACTTGTATAAATAATAAGGATTATCAAAATAAACCCGCCAAATAAGGCGAGCCCTTTATTCGGAGAGCCTACAATATCTCTCAGGATAATATGGCAAAAGCCTACCCCCCAAAGAAAGTAAAGTAGTTTTTCTAATATAAACTTTAACATCATTTAATCCTTTCTAATTCATTTCTTAATTTCATTGAGTAAGCCTTTACAATTTGCTCTTATATTAGAAACCAAAAAACTCTCTCAACTTGAATAAGAAGAGTAAGATAAAGAAAACTGAAAACCATATTGGAGGCTTATGAAGAAGCATCTTAATCTTCTTATTCTCCTTGCGTGCTCTTTCATATCTCTTTTCACTCCCTGGTCTTGAGTAAATTGTTTGGGCCATGAAAATAAATCCGGTAATAATGGCAAGGACTTTACTGGGGTAGCCTACAATAGGCTTCAAAAGTGAATCGTAAATAAAGACTCCCCCGAGAAAGGAAACTACTACTTCTAATACAACTCTTAAACTCATTTTATATTTCCCCATTTTTCTTAATTGCTACTTCCAACATAGAGTTGGCATTTCTTCAATATTTACATCGAATTAGCTAGGTTACTCAAAAGATCAACCTCTTAAGTATTCCTAGCATTTAAACTCACTCTATTCAAAACCCAACAAAATGCCTAAAGGCTTTTCTCTAAAAACCTGAACCATTTACAGAGTAGGCCTCTTGAGGTGTGAATTTAATCAGGGGAATGAGTAGAGGGTCATGCTCTCTCTCCTTCTTCCTCGATCCCCGCATCTTTCTCTTCTGCTCTTCACTGAGCTCTGAAAAGTAATTGACCCTGTCCTGTGGGTTCTCAAAAGAAGGTCCCTGATTAATAAGGTAGTATCTTGCTAGCTCATCCTTGGTCATTCCAAAGGCTTGAGCGATACTCTCTCCATGTATTTTCTTATCTAACTCTAAGATAGCCTTTCTTAGTTTGAACATAACTAGCATAGGTTGCAAGGCCCTGAGTAATTCTCTTTTAGAAGTTGGCCGATATCTCTTTGAAGGGCCATCCTCATCTCTATTGGTACTTAACGCCTCACTACCGCCAGCAACAAAATCCGGGTCCTTGCCTTCATCTTTATCTTTCTCTCCATCATTATCAGCATTAGTGTCACCTGCTGTCCCCGGCTTAGCTCCAGGGATCTGAGACCGAGACTCTTTAGCTTTAGCTTTTTCCTTCTCTTCTCTCTTTTCTTTTAGCTTAGCGACCCAAGCCAAGCCTTCCTTCAGTTTCTTAACTTCAGCTCCAATCTCATCAGCAAGACCTTCCTCTTCTTCACCTAGCTCTATTGATGTATTAGCTTCAGTTTGTTCATTTTCTATAGTTTCTAGATAGTCATAGTGGGCTTCCATTCCTTGAATGCAACCTGATACGCATCCTAACCCATCTCCAGCCGTATGACCTATCCCAGCTCCTATACCAACACCTAACAGGCTTTTCGAAGAAACTCCGCCTATGATCCCTCCAATAATCACTCCTGGGATTTTATATTCACCAGACCTCTTACCGCACCCAGCAAAGCAAGCTTTAGCAACATTAGGAAAGTGCTTAAAATCACGACTAACATCATAAATCCCATTAGGCCCTTTTCCTGAATGTCCACCGCCGCCATGGGAAGCACTGGTGTCCATAAAGAGACTAAGGTCAGGGTTGAAGTCTGCTCTATTATTAAGGAACTCGCTTAAGTTAAAATGAGCTCCTCTTTGTTCATCAAACGCCCCCATCTGGGAATCCATGAAGTCCGCTTCTTCAAATCCTTGAAACTGCGGGATTGAATCTAAAAGCCTGCCTTGAAGATCACTGACATTTCTAGAGAGATTGAAGTTATCTGCTAGGTAATTTCCCATTTTAGGATCAAGGGTGCCAATCACTGCTGTGATGGTATGGGAGCCCATAAGATCTCCCTCTTTGAGCTTCTCCTGAAGTTGCATCAAACCAGGAATAATGAAGCCATCATAAACCCCGTCCCGTTCTATTAGGGCCCTTAAGTAATCCTTTCCTTCCTGCGCCTTGATAGATTCTGTATTATTGATAGCAAGAATCGTTAAGGCGGCCTCGATCCTTGCGGCCGATACCTTGAGCACTTCTTCTTTAGTCCTTCGCGACTTAAGAAACTTGATAAGGTCGTCCTCGGCAGAAGCCCCGTGGGCACACAAACCCCAAATAAGAAGACATAGGGTGAAGAAAATCTGATTCATACAAGCTCCGTTTTAAAATTGATTGGTCTCAAAAGCGCTCGTAACTTAGCAAAAATACGCGCTAAATCAATTTTTTCTAGGTGCTTGTGTCATTTTCAATTGTGCTCACATGTCACGCAAGGTAACAAATGACGAGATTCTGAAAACTTAACTAGGATTGTGTTCTATGAATATGAGTGCTCACACCATTTCCCCTGAGACCAGTGATCAAAGCTGTGCTGAAAAGTTCAATAGGCAAAGGGCCAAAGATCAAGCAGCAGTGACTTTACAGAAAGTGATCCCTAAGTATTTAACTTTTGCGGACGCTGCAAGACTGACAGGAACTGACATCTCAAATATTAAGCGCGCCCACTCGGCCCAAAGCCTCTTAAACGCCAGAGCATTTGTAGATATCATCAAGGATGGCTTTAAATTAAAATCAACTCACCTTGTTTCTTCAGTGATTGATAATAATGCTGATCTTGATAAGTATCTTAAGAAGCAATTAGGAGAAGAGTACACTAACCCTTTCTTTGAAGACAAGAATGATACCTACATACTTCTCAATGCCTTAAATACAATTACCGCCCAAAGAGTTTATGCCTTACTTGAAACTCAAAAAATAATTAAGGTCAGCTCTTTAAAAGATATTTTTGGCAACCAAGAAGCAATGAAAGTGATTGAAGACTTTACGGCACATGAGCTGATTATTCATCATGAGAAACTGGGTATTATTGAGCTGCCAAGAATTATTGACTCACACAACATTATCTATAATAAGCAGCAAATGATCCTTATTAGCGAAAGTCTTGAGGCTAAGTCTATTAATTCACAGAAGTCACAGTACGAATGGCACTCAACACTAGCAACTAAAGACCAAGAAGACCGGCTGTATAGTGCAATTCTTGCATTTAGGCAGAATATTGGTGAAATTATTTCAGAAATAAAACAAACTGACTCATCTCAAAGAACAGAGCTTGTCTCTTATTCAGTAGCCTATACTACACCACTTAGTATGAATGATTCACAAAAAGGACTTAACTCATGAAGAACCTCATCATGACCCTCTCAATTATAATTCTAACCTTAAACATAACCCATGCTGGCGGCGGTGGTGCTGGTGGTATTAGGCCAAGGGCTCAAGCGTATGCAAACCTCGAAGGAGCAGGAGAAGTAAATCCAAATATTGATACCCATATTCTCACAGAAGATGATTTTAATGTTAGTCTGCCCACTGATTCTTTGGACTCTTTCAGAGAATTCGTAAATATTCTCGAAAAGCATGAACAAACAGAAGTGCTTAAGGAAATCGATAATGTAACTATTGAGGGCGTAAGAGACCTTAAGCATATTGAAAATACTTTTGAAGCTTCTGCTCTTTTAAAGAATATAAACTTGGAAAGTATTCAGTTTAAAAGCGGAACTATCTTAAACCGATAAATTTACTTGGGTAAACTTAATTCTTATGGAGCGCAGGAGATCTCTTCCTGCGCTTTCTTGCTATAGAGACGGCAAATTGAAAAAGAGCTTCGAATAATTCTTAATTCGGGTCATAATAGGTTATGAAGAAAAATACAGCTCTCTCTAGAGCAAATACCTATAAGAAAGTTAAGAGTATTCTCAATGCGCAAAGAGCTGATATGAGCTTATTGACTGTCCAGTGCACCCCGCGCTCAACGAGCCTGCAGGGTGAACTTCTTAAAATTGGTGGCGATGAATTTCAAACTCAAGAGGTGGCAAAGATTTTGGATCAAATTATTCTGCTGACTCCAAGTCTATCCTCTGATCTGATCAATTGGAATCTTAACGGATCTAGTATTGAAAAAAAGTGAGTGATTCACTCTGGTAAAGATGAATCACCCCTTTCCTACTCTAATTGTTTCTTGTCTTTGCTATGTAGCTCTTCACATTACTCTCTAAGAGCGGCAGAGGAATGGCCCCTTCCTTAAGAACGACATCATGAAATTCTCTGATATCAAACTTGGCCCCAAGAGCTTCCTTGGCGCGCTTCTTAAGTTCTGTGATTTTAAGCTCACCCATTTTATAGGCCAGGGCCTGACCAGGCCAATTAATATAGCGGTCAACTTCCGTGATGATATTCTTCTCAGAAAGTCCTGAGTTCTCCTTCATATAATTGATGGCCTGATCTCGCGTCCAGTTAAAAGCATGGATGCCCGTATCAACCACTAAGCGCATGGCCCGCCACTGCTCATAATTAAGCCTACCAAAATCATCATAGGGATCTTCGTACATCCCCACATCCTTACCAAGAGATTCAGAGTAGAGCCCCCAACCTTCAATAAAGGCCGTAGGCCCACCATCCTTTCTAAAGTCCGGAAGTCCTTTAAGTTCTTGCGCAATAGCAATTTGCAGGTGATGCCCGGGGACGGCCTCATGTAAAGAGAGGGCCACTAAATTATAAAGAGGTCGACTCTTGAGATCTGAAAGATTTAATTGATACCTTCCTGAGCGGCCTAGCTCTAGATTACCCCTTTGATAGTAAGCTGCTGGGGATTTGTGAGCGATATACTCTGGAATGGGCTCCAGTCCATAAGGAAGCATGGGCATGGTCTTAAAGAGTTTGGGAATTTTTCCATCAATTGTCTTTAAGATGAGGGCCGTTCTTTGCATCAGCTCTTCACTGGTTTTAGCGTAGAATTTTGGGTCGCTTCTTAAGTGCTTTAAGAAGGCCTTAAAGCTGCCTTGAAATTTCACTTTCTTTTGAATCTCATTCATTTCACTCAGGATTCTTGCGACTTCACTCTTTCCTTTTTCGTGAACTTCTTTGGCGGTGATATCTAAAGTAGTCATCTTCCTTACTTGAAAATCATAGTACTCCTTGCCTTGGGGCAGGGCAGACGCCGCGATGGTGGTACGCAAGTAAGGATAATAGTCTTCGGTCCAAAACTTATGGAGTGCTTGGTAACTGGGTTGAATCTTATTCACAATGATCCGGCTTGCGGTATTTCTAATCTTCTTCTTTTGCTCAGCATTTAAATTATCACTCATTTTTATAAAAGGTTTATAAAAGGGACTCTTCGTGGCGCTTCCCTTAGACAGATCAAGCATGGAAGATTCGTAGTTCTTAAAAGTTACCTTCGGCGGAGTGATCCCTCGCTTAAGCCCCTCTAAAGAGAGTACTTTTGCTTCTTCGAAAACTTCCGGAAACTGCGCCATCCGCTCTAAGTAATCCGCATAGTTCTGATAAGTCTTCAGAGGAACCCGCTTATACATTTGCGGCAGCCAAGTATGCGGGCCGCCCATTGACTCAAAACGAATGAGATAAGTGGCAAACTTAAATTGATCAACATCCTCTTTAAAGCCATGACTGAGAAGAGAGAGATTTACTTTCTCACTCTCACAATTCTTTGAATCTTTAAGCGCATTCACCTGCGCAAGGAATACTTTATTCTGCTCATGCAGCTTGGTTATATTTTCAATATTCGATTTAAAGAGTTTATTATGCCGCTCTCCAACCCCCTTGGACGAAGCATAGCTTGGAAAGGTTTCAAGCTGCCACTTTTCATAGTCAGCGTAGAATTGCTTTGCGCCACATTCAATCTTTACAGGTGTGTTGCTGCAAGAAGCAAGAATTAAAAGAAGTATTAAACTCATCGCTATTTTCATAGAAGCTCCTAATGTAGTCTTCCTATTTGAGCTTTCAAGTATTGAAAACTCACCTAAAGACTTGTATGCCCGAATGGTACTATGGTTCAAGTTACTCGCCCCTAGGCCAGCTGCTTGAGTTCCTCTCCAGTAGCAGTAAATTAATACCTTTATTTATAACTTATTAAGGCGGAGAAGTTCAGGAAAAAATTATAT
>CALHBL010000308.1 GCA_937930825.1 uncultured Bacteriovoracaceae bacterium | reverse complement strand
GAGACCTTCCCTTTGGCCCAAAGGACGAAGCAAAAATCTCCTATAAGAATGTCCAAAAGGAATTAGAAGAAGCCGGCTTCACAAGAGTAAAGCATTCGAATGAATTGGAATATCAATTCCTCTCTATTTTTGAACAAGCTCAAGAGCAGTAAGTCCTTCTTTAATTACACCTCAGTTCATTTTTTGAAGGGTCCAAAGTCCAACTAATAGCGCTAACCTTTTGAAATGATGTGGCGAACTCAAGTAATTCAAATAAAATTCAAGAGAATAGCATTAATAACCGACTAGGGTGCTGTGGTATGTGGTTTTTATTTCTTATCGCTGATATCGCTGATATCGCTGATGCGTATTAAGAAATGATCAGTGCTAAATACCTATGGAATGAGTCCGAGAAGGTTTGCTTGCTATGGTAAAAAAAGTAATCATTTTACAGATTGTCACAATGCTCTGCTGTAGTGATGTCTTTTCCTCTACTCGTTTTTCATCTTATTGGGAGTTACGTCGAGATACTCAGATAGTTAAAACTTGGAAGTTAAAAAAAACAAAAGGAGTATACGCCTCCCTTACGACCAAGAAAGTTGAAACGAAAGCGCCCCTTGAAAAGAAAGACTATCTTGAAAATTTTGAAAAAGATAAAGTTAGAATTCTATCCTTTGTTGGAGTATCAAACTGGCAAAGCACAAAGATTAATTGGAGTGTTGTTAACGGCCATCCAGCTCTTGAGATTCACGGTAAGTATGTGGACAGAAAGAATGAAGTAATTAGCTTTGTTGAATTTCACTACTTTAAAGATGAGCAGATTATTCAAATGCTCTATGTTGCACCTGAGACTTTTAAAACACAGAGGAAGTACTATCAATCCTTTTTTAAAAGATACTCTAGATGAAAAAGTGTCTTACTTTTATTCTTCTTTCTAGTCTTTTAAGTCAGTCAATACTTGCTGGATTGCTTCCTGATTTGATAATGGGCCATTATCAGCTCACGGTAGATTCTGCGGTATTTGCTAAGAAGGCCGGAACAGAGCTCTTTGAAGCAACTGTATCAAAGACTTCGGCCATTAATACTTATGAAAAAATTTGTAATGTTGAGCTTAATCTCTCTAACGCAAACCCAATCACCAACACCCAATGGGGGGGAATGTGTGAAGTTATAAAGAAGAGCGAAGTGTGCAAGGGAATTGATAAAGAAGATCTCCTTGATTGTTCGAGTGCTAAATCTAATGAGATAGACTTTATAAGCTTTGGCTTCATAAAAGATTGTCTTTGGGGTGTTTGGAAATCCTTAAAGGAGTTATTTCTCTTTGTATGGGATGCGCTTAAGTGGATCGGCAAGACAGCTATAGATAGTGAATATAGAGATAAGCAAATTGAAACTATTCGCAAGTACTATGATATGGCGATGAACTACTTTGCTGTTGAATATGAAAAAGCGCGTGATGATGGTTATGGCAAATATGAGGCCGGTGGTGTTGTCGCTAAAGAAGTTTTTAATAGTATCTTATCTACTTTGGGCGATATTATAGGTAAAGAATTCTATAAATTCGGTTGCTATAATAGAGATTCAAAGGGAGAAAATCTTTGTAAATTGGTTGCAGACATTTTTGCCCCCCCAGCTTTTGCGATAGCGCTGATTAAAAAAGGTCCAGCACTTCTTAAGTCCTCAGGTAAGTTTGCGAAATACTTTTCTAATAGTTTAAAAGAAAAGGTGAAGAGAAACAAAACTGCTGAAACTAATCTAGATGAAAAAGATACTCCCCAAAAAAATAAGAGTGGCCCAACTGAAAAACCAATGATTCTTCAAGAAGATCAAAAGGTCGTTGAAAAGTCGAAATCAATAGAGCTATCAGTAGATAAACTTGTTAGAGGTGAAAAAGAAATTGCTATAGAAAAGACTCTTACTGGAGCTCCAGGAACAGATCGATTGGTTTATTCAGATAGTAATAGCGGAAAAAATTACTTAGTTAAAACGTACCCTAGGGATCGTCTCTATCGCTCAGATGCAGACGAAGGAGCTTCGCAGCTAGCTGAGCTTCTAGGACTTGATTCCCATGTACCTGTCCAAAAAGCAAGAATAGAGGGAAGAGAGTCAAGCGTTATAGAACTTGTTGATGGGGAACTTCCTAAGGATTTATGGGATATAACTGAAAGAGGCGGAGACTATTCGAAAATTTCTAAGCAAACAGCAGATCAGTTGGCCCAAGAACAGGTTTTTGATTGGCTGCTCTCTAACCATGACTCACATGCCGGTAACTTTCTTTTTGATTCAAATGGTTTATTAAAGGGTATTGATAAGGCAAAGAGCTTTAAATACTTTTTAAAAAAAGGAGATCAAGGAGCATTAGAGACAAGAGACTCCTTATCAGTTCTCTTTAATCCAAGCTCTAAGTTTAATGGAGGTGGAGATTCTCATGCGCCTGTCTATAATAAGTTCTTTCAGCAGCTTCAAAAGGGTGAGATTGATAATTATTCTTTAGAGGAAGCATTCGCCAAAGCACAAGGTGTATTTGAAAAATTAGATTCAATATCTGATGATGATTACAAAAAGATATTCAAACCCTTTGCTGAGAGATTTGCTGGAAGTTCTGATGCTCCGAAGGGGATTAGTAGTGAAGATATTTTAAATAAGGTTCTAGAGAGAAAGAAAACAGCGAGAAGTGATTTTGAAGAGTTTTATAATCAACTGCAAATAGGCTCAAAGAAAAGAGAATCGGCCAAAAGTATTCTTGATGGTAACTCAAAAGATTTCTTAGATACAGGAGAAATTGATGCCGAGTTTGTTGCTGTATCGACTAAAGAGAATATTCCTTCAGATATTAAAGTAGATATCAAAGAGAGAATAGTTTCTAAGAAAAAAGATGGTAAAGAGCTTGTTAAAGTTTCCTATTCAGCAGCAGATAAAGAAAGCGTAAGGGTACTAGAAGAAGCTGAGGCACTAAGAAGAGCAATTAATTTAAATCTTGATGATGTCTATATTAATGAGTCTAAAGTGAAGAGTACTGAGGCCTTAGAGCAAGCTCCAAAGGGGAGCTCTTCTAGAGATGCTATTGCTAAGGCATTAGAGAATGAACAAAATAAAAATCCTAATAAAGAAAAGCCTACTCTTGGCCGTAAACTTTCTATTGTAGCTAAAGAGTTAAAGCCATTTGCCTATAGAAAGGTTTCAGCAGTTCTTCCTTCTCAATTGAAGCAAAAGATAGAGAATCGAACCCTCTCAGTGAGTGTCAAGTATGATAAATCACAACGAGCAGATATTATATTCACAGCTAACTCACAGAAGAAGCTATCAGTAGATGATTTGAGGAATCAAGAAGAGTCTAAGAAGAAGTTAATTAAGGCCATGGAAGAGCTTAAGGGGGTATCGGCGCGTACAGGAGTTGAGTTTAATCTTTCACTATCTAACTTTGTGAGAAGTGAAGGAGGGAATTGGAAAATCATTGATACGCGGTCAAAGAAGTCAAGTTTCCCCTTCTCAAGTACTAATATCAATCCAAAGAGTTATGTAGAAGCAAATGGACAGCTAGAAGTCAGAAATAAATTCTATGATAATAAAGATAAAAAAAGTCTTGGTAATTATTTACAGCGGTTAAAGTCAGGAAAAGAGTTAACGGATGTGGAGTTGGATGAATTTACTAGATTTGTAAATGACTCATCAAAAGTAACAAAAGAAGTTAGGAATATTCTGATCGACCTCTTACCCTTAAGAAATAAAACGACCTTAACTGTTCGCAGAATTAATAGTGATTTAGATATTGGAATGGATGACTTTATTACCAAAGAGGTTAAAAGATCCGGCATTAGAGGCGCAGAGCTTGAAATGTCTCTTCAAAGGGTAAGTAAGTTTAGCAAGAGATTCCAAGTAGTTTATATAATCCTTTAACTGGCTAAACTTACTTACCCTTTGAAATGTCTCTTCAAAGGGTAAGTAA
>CALHBL010000307.1 GCA_937930825.1 uncultured Bacteriovoracaceae bacterium | reverse complement strand
GATTTCGAGTGTCATAGCAGTTCTCCTTAGTTTTAACTTGCTGGTTAAACCAAAGAGGATAGCTGCTATGAGCCTTTTATGTCATCCACAACATTTAGGCATGCCTCCCTCCTAACTAGTTTTAGCTATTAAGGCTAAAGTCGAAATGGCTACAAACCAAAGATCTGAAACTGATAATCTAAATCTCTAACTTCTTCTTTAATATTGAAAATAGAAAAAAGTTTATTAACTTGATCAATGGATAAATCAAATCCACCATAACCGAGTTCGTCACCATCTTTTTTTCTAATTACTTCACAACATTGTTTTGTAACTTTGTGATTCATATAATCACAGGCAGGCATTTTAATTAATTCTACTTCATGTTCAAGTTCTTCACTTAATTTTGAAAACCCATCTAACATAAAAATTAAAAAATCATAATTTGTTGTATCTATTTTCAAGATAGTATCCTTAGAAGTATTTTTCTAAGTAAAGAATATCAACTATCACTCGACACAACAAGTTGTGGCGAGGGCGCTGTAAGTTGTTTTAATTGTAAGGGAGGTTTTAAGAATCACTTGGAGCTATCTTTTTGCCTTTTTCAGAAAGAAACCATCCTCTATCACGAGGAGAAACGTAATCTTCAAAAATTAATTCTTTCTCGACCAAGGAGTTAAATAAATTACCAATCATCCCAGGATTATAGTGTTCACATAAATTTTTAAATGTGTGTTCACCAACATACATTCCTTCATTTTGGGAAATATAATTTAGCAGTCTATAAGCAGACGATGACTTATTTTCGACGTTCCACTCTTCTAGATTTTCATGTACTTCTAATAAATCTATCTTTTTCATTCATTTTTAACCTTCGTCATTTCTCATTGAACCAATGATGGTTCCAACAGAATTTCCCTGAGACACTATGTAAATTCACTTGAGTATATTTTAAACGGAATTTTAGATTAAAACTACTCATTTATGGTCACATAATTTATTAAACCTCTTTCTTAAAAAAAGTCATCCTTGGAAGAAATATTCCAAGACCTCAGTTATACCAAGCAAGAACTAAATATTTCAAATCAACCAACCCATCGCTTCAGGATTAGTCTGTTTGAACCTTTCTGATGATTAAGAGTCGTGAAAAACAGGATGAAATCGCGACCAGAGTTTATACAAAGCGATTGAAGGAGTTTCAGTTTATCTCCTTTTCGCACTAGAATATACCTCTATTGGAAAGGAACTCAAGCAGCACTTCTACCGGCGCGAGCCTTGAGTCTTAGGACCATTCGGGTATACAAGTCTTTAAGTGAGTTTTCAATACTTGAAAACTCAAACGTGTGACTATATAAGACAAAGTAGTATTTAAGGAGATTCTATTAATATTTTGACTTACTTCACTCTTCTGTTATTTATCCCTACAATCATCAATGCTAGTTCAGTATTTAGACCCGTTGAAACTATTGATGGTCTAAAGGTTACTTATGCAGACATAAATGCTGCAATCATTGAGCCTGGACAATCAAGCCCTGGCACCGCTATTTATAATGAACAAGGGGCGTTCATACTCTATGAACCTAATATCATTAATAGTATTTCAGAGCTTGGGAAATTTTTAATTTTAGAGCATGAAAGGGCCCATCATCAACTAGGCCATACCCTTTATACAAAAATTCACAGAGAGCTCAATAGAACGACAACTTCATACTATCGCTACCAAAAAGAAAAAGATGCAGATTGTGCTGCCGGCTACTCATTGCAAGAACAAGGGGATCTCTTCGGAAGTATTACTCGCGATAGTGTAACAAACGCTATGACTGAAATTTATCACTCCCTCGGAGGTACTCCTGCTGAAAAGCTGCCTTCTTGGGTCCTATCAAGAATTTCTATTATTTATGAATGCTATAAATTTAATATTCTACCCAAACCTACCCCTTTAATGACAGGTCCTGATACCTTTAATAAAAAGATTGAATTTCTTACGGATATGCCCATCAAGCGTCATAGTGGCCCAAACTCTTTTAATTCTGCTTTATACTTAAATAACTTAAGCCATCAAATACGCTATACCTCAAAGCAAGAGTTTCACTATTTGATGGAATCCCCTTATTGCAAAACCGTAGAAGGGCCCACAGCTCAAAGCTTTAAGATTTATCGAACGGCTCTTCCCAAGCTTAAAGGTGCTCAAAGAGAAATTCATGCCAGTATCTCGATCAATGAGAAGCAGAGTTTTAATAAAATGAGCTCTTCATCAACAGACCCTTTTGCTATTGAAGAAAATACTAGAATCAACTCTCAATATCAAAAGCTCTCGCCCTTAAAAGTGTTCACTGTAATAAATGAACAAGGGCAAAGAGAATCTATTAAATGCAACGGATCATCTTGTGAGAATGAAGTCTTATACAAAAAGTGTCATCATATAAATGACATTGAAGAAGAAATAAAGAGAGATGATTTCAAGGCCATTTATAAGAAAATATTAATCTTTGAAAGAGAAATCGCCTCCCATTTATTTTCTCCATCCCCTCTTGTAGAGAGTGAAGGGGCCGCAAATTTAGAGAAGCTAAATTATTTTAGAAAAGTACTCTCCCTTCTTACGCCAAAGAACTCCCATCAAAAGTGGCAGTATGAATACTTCTTAAGTATTATAAACTCACTCTCGCAGCAAATAGAAATGTCTTTGCAAAAATAAATGGGAAGAGAGGCAATGCATCCTCTCTTCCCCCTTAGGTTAAGCGGTGGCCTTTTTAAAGACCACAGACTTAAGAGTAAGAGCAGCTAACGTAAATCCGAGGGACATCAGAATTGCGTAGCTAGAACTTACAGCTGGATTAATTACTCCAAAAATAAGATTAAGACTGAGATGGCCAAAGAGACCAATCAAGGCCGCACTCCAAACAATCCATAGGGGCAGGTCTCTCTTGTAGAGAACACCAAAGAGGATGGGCACTAAGCTGGCAGCGCCAAGTCCGTAAATTCCTTTTTGCGCAAAGAGGCCAACAAGCTTTGGAGGATTGTAGGCAAGAGCGTAGGAAAAGAGACCCACGGCCACTAGGACATAGCGAGAAAGTTTTAGTGCTTTGTTGGGATCATAACTTTTACTACCCTTTAAAGGCCTGTAAATATCATGGACAACCATGGCCGATAAGGAGACAAGAATTCCATCAAGAGTACTCATTCCTGCTGCCAGTAAACTAATGGAGATAAAGGTAAGTAAATAGGGGCCCCAAGTGGAGACGCTAAATTCGGCATTTATATAGTGAGCAACCACTGCATCCTGGCGAGGAATTTCTAAACCAGAAATCTTAGCATAGAAACCCACAAAGAGAATCAAGGCAAAGCAAGTTCCAACAACGACAGTAGTGCCGATGAATTTATTTACATCTTCATTTTTCTTAATATAGAGAACTTTCGTTAGAATATGAGGCTGAAGCATCAGCGCAAAAGTTATGATAAATCCACTCACAAAGACACTAAAGAAGTCATAGTACAAGACTGAATCTGGGTTGAAAACTTTAGCGTAATTTGGACTCACACTCTCTAATGCATTAAAGAATCCCCCATCAAAGTATTTAAGTCCATGAACAAAGAGAAACAGAGCGATCCCCAGCATCATGATACCTTGAAAGGTATTCGTGTAAGCATGGGCGTAAGTTCCCCCCATTAGAACATAGGAAAAAACAAAGAGAAGAGTAATTGTTAAGGCCATCTTTTGATCGATACCAAAGAGTGAGCTCATCATAATACTGCAACCCACAAGGATTAAGACCACAAAGGTAATAGATAAGAGATTAATAAGAGCGAAGAAGAGGCTTAAGCCTCGATTGCCATAGCGGTGAAAGATCCAATCGGGAATAGTCAGTGAACCCGCTTTTTCTCCCATGGCCCTAAAGCCCTTCGTTAAGAGAATAAACGCCGCGAGAATACCAGAAGAGGCAGCTATTGCGTAGTGAACATAAGCGCTTAATCCATGATTGTAGACAAAGCCAGGATTGATAACAAAGGTGGCCGTGGATGAAATAGATGCGGCCATCGTAATCCCAATCAAATAAGGACTCATATCTTTATTGCCAATGGCATAGCCCTTCATGTCTTTAGTCTTCTTCATTCCAATCCAGGACAGGTAGAAAGTGAGAAAGATAAAAAATCCCGTTAGGAGGTATTTAAAAAGTTCAGGTGTCATTAATAGGCCTCCCTTAAAAGGAATTGATTCTCTAGATTTACTGCTTTCATTCTTATAGCATGCTCGCGCGCCATGCTGTGCAAACTCTTCCTATCGACCTTGCCACTGGCCAGAAGAGGAAAGTTGATTATGTTGCTTACAAAGTGCGGGTGCTTATAACGAGACAGAAGAGGATTGAGGTAAGCGCGCAACTCATTCTTATCAAGAGGGACCTCACTTCTAATAAAAGCGAAACCAACTTCTCCCCACTTCTCATCTTCCACAGCAACGACCACGGCCTCACTTATTTTCTCGTGGGTTAATATCTTCTTTTCGACTTCGGCCGGATAAACATTTTCTCCACCGCTGATAAACATGTCCTTCTTTCTTCCTACAATAAAGTAGAAACCATCTTCATCATAGTAGGCCAGATCCCCGGTTCTAAAGAATCCACCCAGGAGTGACTCCTGAAAGAGACTAGGCTCATTATAGTAACCTCCACATAAGTGAGATCCCCGAATGAGCAACTCTCCGACTTCATTAAGACCAGCATGGCCGCCATCTTCTTTAATAAGCTCAACCTTAGAATGGGGCATCGGCCTGCCAATTGATCCCAGCTTTGTGATAGCATCGCTCTCTTCTAATAAGAAGCAGTTAGGGCCGACTTCGGTTAGGCCAAAGCCTTGCTTAAAGGAGTGCCCTTTTTTCTGATAAGCTTCAATCAACTCTTGAGGGCAATAGGCCCCTCCCGAAATAAAGAAGCGAATGGAATCGAAGTGACTCTTTGCAAAGCGCTCATCCTCAGCAATCATTTGAAACATGGTGGGAACAGCGAAGTAAACTGAAATTTGAAAATCACTTATAGTGTTATAGACATTATCGTTATCAAATTTCTGAGCAATAATGGAACAGCCGCCAATACTCATCAAAGGCAAGCAAAGAACATTATAGCCGCCTGTATGAAAGAAGGGCGTCTCTACTAAGGTCTTATCCGTAGGAAGAAGCCGCCAATTTTCACAAGTTTGATATTGGTTTTCAAAGAGCATTCTGCCATGAAAGAGAACTCCCTTAGGACTGCCTGTGGTTCCGCTCGTGAAGAGAATTAAAAGGGGATCGTCAAGAGTACTCTTCGTCGTTGGGTAGTCTTTTAAAGGAGTCGAATTGATTTCTTCTAATCTGCGGTACTTGATAGGGCCCGCAATTTGCAGTCTTAACTCTCCGGTACCAATGAGAATCTTTGGAGATACTCTTTGTATAATTTCAGTTATTTCCCCATCAGCTAATTTAAAATTAAGAGGAATAAAAATGGCGCCCAATTTAGCACAGGCAAGAAATAATGTTATGTGAGCAAGACAATTACTCTTAAGGAAGGCGACTGTATCTCCCTTTTTCACACCATTTTCTTTTAAGTAAGCGGCAAGGCCATTGACCTCATACCATAATTCCTGATAATTCAAGGAACGCCCACTTTCTTGTTCTAAAAGAGCAGGACTATTGGGATGGTCATTCTTTACTTCTTCTAAAAAATCAATCCATGCCATTATGAAATCCTTCTCTTGCGTTTAGTTCCTCTAACTCAGCATGCCCCTCTCTTTGCAAGAGAAGCCAAGGGAGAATTTCTTCTTCGATACTTTCAGCATTTTCAAGTAAGCTGGCATGCCCCCCCTTAATCACTTTAAGTTCACAATGAATAATAGAATCTCTCATCTGGGTATGCGTAAAAGAGGGAGTTAAGAGATCCTCTTCACCAACAGTGAGAAGAACGGGACAGGCAATGGCCTGTAAATCAATAGCATGATCACTCATGGCCCCTCTTATAAGACCTTCAGTAACATGAATTTTTTCTAAAGAGGCCAGCTTTCGATACTGCTCGATGAGTTCAGGTTTCTTATTAGTAATCGTCTCTCCCCATATCCAAGGAGCTGCCACTTTAAAACGTAGGGAAGGACCACCTAAGCGATTGGCCTCTAGCCAGCTAGAGAGCTTTAACTTAAGGAGCGGTGTCACCACTGCATAGGTATCACTAGCGCTAATGGCAATGACCCGTTCGGGATAGAGGGCCGCAAAATTCAGAGCAACTCTTCCTCCATTAGAGAGTCCTAAAAGATAAGCTCTCTTAATCTTTTCTTCATCAAGGATGGTTTTTAAATCTGCTGTGAGATCTTTTAAGTCATAACCACTTGTGGGCCTTGGTCCCTTTCCTTGACCTCTACCATCATAGCGCAAAACACGGAAGTGACTTGATAGGCACTCCAAACTTTGGTTCCAACTTTCAAGGGACGCAAAGAGCCCATTGATAAGAATGATCCAAGGCTTATGCTCTTCTTGGGGGTTTAGTTTCTTAACATTAAAACTCACCCAATCACCAATGCCCCGTCTACATTGAGGCAAGTTCCAGAAATAAATTGAGCATCATCACTTGCTAGAAAAGCGTAAGCGGCTGCAATTTCTTCAGGCCTCCCCATTCTTTTGAGGGGTGACTTTCCTTCCATCATATTGATTACTTTTTCAGGCATGGCCATCACCATGGGAGTGGCTATAAAACCAGGAGCGACGGCATTCACTCTTATTCCGCTCTTGCCCAGCTCCTTAGCTAAAGTCTTGGTCATGCCAATGACCCCGGCTTTTGTAGCAACGTAATTACTTTGACCAAAGTTTCCATAGTGTGCAACAACAGATGCAGCGTTGAGGATACATCCTCCCTTGCCACGCTCTTTAAGCTGGATGGCCGCCATTTGCGATAACTTCCATACAGCAGTTAAATTAACGGCAATAACTTGATCCCATTGTTCATCACTCATTTTCCCAATGGTTGCATCCTTAGTGATACCTGCATTGTTAATGAGAATATCAAAGCCTTGCTCCATTTCTTCTTTAACTTTTAGCAGGTCATCTTTATTCGTGACGTTGCATTGGATATAGGTCATTCGCTCGGGAAAAGCTTCGCTCAACTTTGTTTCTTCCAGTGATGGCAAGTCGATCAGAATTATTGTTGATCCCTCTTCATAGAATCTCTGAGCAGTCGCAAAACCAATTCCCGATGCTGCTCCAGTTATAAAAACCTTCTTACTTTCTAAACCTTTCATCTCATTATTCTCCTGTGAAATACTTACTTTTCATGGTCATCTAGAGTCTCTTGATTGAAGCAAGCTTCATCCCAGCGAATAGAAATCGCTGACCATGTGTAGCCTATTCCAGCAGAGGCCAAACTCACATGATCACCCTTCTTCAATCGTCCACTTCTCTCAGCAAGGCCAAGGCTTAGCACCTGATCGGGCGCTCCAAAGTGCCCATACTGATTAAGATAAATAGACTGCTCACTCCTAAGCTCAAGTCCATCTAAAATGGCATCATGAGCTGACTTCTTCATATGAAGAAGGCTTAAATAATCAATTGGTGTACTCAAACTTGATTTAGCAGAATCTAGAATCACTTTTAAAAAATTATCTATAGACCTATCAGCAAGCCGCTCACGCATCCCTGCTATATCTGGACAAGTTAAATAGGTATCAAACTTATCAAGACCATCGCGACTTCTCTTTCTGGTTCCGCCACCTGGGATTATGACATCTTCAGAAAAAGCACCATCTGTTATAATTGAACTTTCAAGAATGGGGTTCTTTTCAACCTCTGATTTCTCTAGCACCATGGCCGATCCACCATCGGAGAGATTATAGAGGAAGCGGGAAGTTGGATCTTGATAATTAACCAGATCTCCTGTTCGGTGCCCACCACAGAGGAGAACTCTCTTCAACTTGGGGTCGGCCATCATCATGCTCTTAGCAATTTTTAAACCTACAACATTCGAAGAACACCTTGC
>CALHBL010000306.1 GCA_937930825.1 uncultured Bacteriovoracaceae bacterium | reverse complement strand
GCCTTCTTGTAGGGGTTAAAAGCTTCTCTTAAAGAGAAGTGAGTGAGCTCATGGGCCAGGTCTAGAACGGCATTCTTAACAGAGAGGTTTCTATTAATAAAAACCTTTGAACGGCTCTCATAAACGACTTCATCAGGGTGACTTGGAGAGAATTTTCGAACAAGAGTAGTGTCTGTTAAACTTCCTTCTCCAGCTAAGATAAGCTCTTCCAAAGTTTTCTTAGTTCTTGCTGCTTTCTTTCTTGCTGACTTCAAAAGCTGACGTCCAGTACTAGAACGGGAGAGAATAGAGAGAAGCTGCGCAAGAGCAACTTTCTCATCTTTACTGATATCTACCCACTTTTGATCGAAACTAAAAATAGGCCTTGAGTCAATAGTATGAACTTTCCTTTCAAACATTTTCGCTTGAGAGCAAGGAAGCGCAAAGCAGGTATAGAGAATGAGTGAAACTAGTAGTTGATACATCATCATTAGACATATCGGGAGAAACCTATGGCCTCTTAAAAGAGGCAGTGGCCTTTACAACTTCAAGGCAACAGATGCCTAGTAGTTTTTAAAATGATGGAGGCGGTATTCTTCGACCAATGAAGTAAGAGCTTCCTGCCATCCCTCAAGCCTCGGAAATCGCTCTTTTCCAATAGATATTATCTCTTCAAGTGAGCCCACAAGAAGCTTTTCACTCACCTCAACCCAAAGACCACAGGTGTAACCTTCGATTTCTTCAGTATCACCTATTTTTGGAGGATATAACCGAGCTTCCCAATAGGACAAAAGAATACGTGAAGATTTAAAATTCCGCTTGAAGACCTCTAGTCCGTCAGTAGCTAAAATAGTCTGGATCTCTAAACTCAGTTCATCTTCACTTTTAGAACTCAAATAGAACTTTAAAATCCGCTCTGCAAAATCATCAGAAGCAAAAACTCGAACAATATTACAGGCAATTTCTTTAGAGATTTTTGGTCCCGACTCAAAAGAGAAATAGAGATTTCCCTCTCTTCTATCAGGTAGATTTTTACGATTCTTATGAGGGTATTTCAGCCATATGGGTCTTAACGGCTGAGCAGCATTGACTATACTATATTCAACTCCCTTCTCTAACACTTCCCTTCTTTTAAAACTTCCTTGGTTCGTAGAACAGCTACTAGCAAGAACTAAGAAAAGAATATTTAAGGAAATTAAACATCTTAAGTTAATGCGTCTTTCACTCCCGCTCTCCGTGATACTTTTCTTTATACTCTTATTCACAACAAGTAATCCCCATTACAAAATTAAATAATAACACGTATAACTTCTTCTATCGAAGTCTGCCCTTTTAGAACTTTCTTAGCGGCATGGAGCCTCATGGGAAGAAACTTTCCTTCAGTCACCTCCCGCAATTTCTGGAGTTCAACCCCCGGGGCTATAATACTTCTCAATTCATCATCTAATACTATTAGTTCATAAACACTTATTCGCCCTTTATAGCCACTTTCTTTACAGTCAGAACAGCCTACAGGCTCAAAGACAAATTCTGGGACTTTAGTTTTGTAAGGGCTAACCATCGATAGCCACCAGTCTTTATTTGTTGGAACCTTTCTCTTGCAAAGAGGGCAAAGAACTCGAACTAGCCTTTGCGCCAAGACTCCTTTAAGCGTGGCATTTAAAAGATGAGAGGGCACTCCTAAATCTAAGAGTCTTGTGATTGAGGCAAGAGCATCGTTAGTGTGAAGGGTGCTAAAAACCATGTGACCAGTCAGGGAAGCTTGAATCGCCATTGAACTTGTTTCAGGATCTCGAATTTCCCCAACCATTATAATATCTGGATCTTGCCTTAGAAAGGCCTTAATAGCATTTGAGAAAGTAATGTCTATTGCCCTATTAACCTGCATTTGATTAAAGTCGTCATGGACAACTTCAACAGGATCTTCAACTGTACAAATATTTACCTCAGGAGAAGCAAGATACTTCAAGGTAGCATGGAGCATAGTCGACTTACCTGAACCCGTTGGGCCCGTAACAAGAAGGATCCCATGGGAGTTCTCAGAAAGGGCCTTCCAATGGGCAAGATCATCTTCATCCATTCCAACATCATCAAGGGACTTGTCGGCCATCTTAGGATCAAAAATTCTCATTACAAGTTTTTCGCCATAGTGAGTAGGAATTGTAGATGAACGAATTTCAATGATACGATCTTCAGCAATTTGCCTTTTCACTCTACCGTCTTGAGGTTTCCTTTTTTCATCAACCTTCATTCCAGACATTATCTTCAATCGGCTTAGAACAGATAACATAATTTCGGGCTCAAATTTGTAAACGACTCTTAAAGTTCCGTCTATTCTAAAACGAACAAATCCGACTCCGGCCTTTGGCTCCATGTGAATATCAGAAGCTCGCTCTTCCCAAGCGTACTGAAAAAGCCAATCAACGATTCCTGAAATTCCTAATTCATCCTTCCCCGCCATAGAGTTGCTAGACGTACCAAGCATCTTCTCTAAATCATGGACACGCGAGGAGTCTTTACTTAAACCACGCTCTCTCATTAACTTTGAAACAGCTTTTCGAACGGTATAAAAATCTTCCAAGCAGGTCATTAAAGATTGAGGACTCACAAGAACCGTCTTCACTTTCTTACGGCTAATGCGTTCAACCTCGTCGATCCAATTGGTCTTAAAAGGCTCACTTGTAGCAATAGTCACAGTTTCCTTATCTACCGCAATGGGGAGAATGAGAAGCCTTTTAGCATAAGCTTTTGGTAGAACTTTTGTAATAGCATCAATATCAACTTTTAAGGGGTCTATCTGGAAAAACTCCATCTTAGAGTCTGAAGATATCCACTTCATAATATCATCGACTGTAAGCATTCGGCCTTCAGTTCTACGATCGGGAATATCACTCTCAGCAATACTGATAGCAGGATGGATTTTTGATCGGCCCTTCTTCTTTAGAATAGATGCCTTTTGATCAGCTTCCACGAGTCCAGAGAATACAAGCCCATCCAATACCTCTTCAAGGCTTAGATTGCGATTAACATTGTTGTAATTGAATTTGAGTGCCATAATTCTCCAATTGCTACTTATCGGAAAAAAGAACTAAATATTGACCCCCTATTTGCCGAGATGAGAGACTGTTATGAAAAAAGAAATTGGACCTCAACTCGTCATAGATGACCTTGAAATTATTGACCTCTTTCGCCTATTCCACCGGAATAAAGAAAAGCTATGGCTATGGCAACAAGCTCCTAATGAAGATGGAGAGAGACCTGTTCACTACTGCCAAATTCGGAAAGTTGATATTTTAAAGAAAACAATTATTCTCAAGCCTCTTTCTGAAGAAGGCTTCACATTCGAAAAGACTTTAAAAGAGCTTTTTCTCTATGCAGAAAGCAAGAATATTGCGGCAAAGATTACCCCTAGAGAGGTTGACTCTTCCTTTATTTTCATTCCAATGCCTGAGAAAATTAATGCCCTATCGGAAGAAATCGCAGCGAAAATTAAACTCGTCGAAAAAGAAAATGAAAAGAAGAATTCTCATATGAGATCTCAGCCAAGAAAACAAGCGTCAGGAAATCAAACGATCAGTGGGTATAAGGAAGGAAGTCATAAGAAGAATTTAACCTATAACCTCTATGATATTTCAGCAGGAGGTCTTGCTCTAAAAACAATTGACCCCGGAATGTTCAAAAAAAGTGATATCATCATTGTCACCGCCATTAACAAGAAGGACTTAGAGGCTTCGATAAAAGGAGAAGTCGTCTCTGTTCGTCACATGGAAGAAGATGATGTTTTCAAAGTCGGAGTGCGTTTTATTTAGCTCAAAGAAAGCTACTTCATCTCAAGTACAACTTCTCTCTTCTGCTATTAGCTTGCCATGAAATTAAAGGAGTGAATATGGTGTCTATTTTATCACCGTTGAAGTGAATTTCCTCCAAAGCCCCATTATAGAGTTTAAGTGAGCTTGTTACGAAGATTAGGTCACTATGATCATCAAACATCGGGTAGTCTCTAATAAAGGCCCTTTCTTCGATTTCATTTTCTAAGTTCAGAAGAACAGCTAAGAAACTCCCCGAACCTTGTGCAATCGGTGTTCTTGGTGCAATAAAGGCAAGCTCTTCAATTTTATCTTTTAAAACCAATTCCCTAGGACCTCTTTCTTCAGGTAAGCCCCTACTCGTGAGCATATAGAAAACCATTTTAATCCCAAAGCGTTTTTGATCTTCAGGGTTAATACCCATTAATGCCTTAGCATCCTCTGGCTCAGTAAGAAGTAGTTTTTGGGTAAAAGAATCAAACAGGGGAGCAAAGAGTACTTGTTCACAAAAGAGAAAGGGTTCAGCTTCACCTTCAATGAGAATACTAATAGGATTTACTTTTATACTTATTGAGTTTGAATAATTCTTTAAAGAATTAACAAGCTCACCTAGCATCATCGTCTTAAGATCTACTTCATCGCTTGCACCTAAGGAAACTCTTCTCTCAAGCAGGTCTTCACATGTCCACTGTCCTGTAATCCTCTTTCCTAAATCAGGACGCGTAAAAATCGAGACACAATCTACATCTTTACTATTCTTCTTAAAGAAGAGGGGTGCACCTTCTTTATCTACTAATACTTCAACAAGATCATAGCTACCCAACTTAGGTGAAAACCTATGGTAGGAATCATTTCTAATTATTTGCGACTTTAGTATTTTCCAAGCCGGGCTATCGGCTAAAGACTTTAAAAATTTTGCATCCATTTCAGGCCCCTTTTTTTACATACTATGCAAGAAGGCTTGCCTATGACAATAATTCTTACGTACTTCAGAAGTTAAAAACACTCTGTGCATATAGCACATTGAGTAAGCGATTCCAACTCTCAACGCTCTCATGCATAGTACTCTTACCCATTTCACTTTCTCTGAGTTGAAATAACCTTCTAGATTTTGGCAGCCACAACGAAACGCCCTTAAAAAATCCTAATAAATAAGAGCTGCTGCTATTTACTGAAGTATCATAATAGAGTGGACCAAATGTCGCAGCGAGAGTACTTTCATCAACTCCCCTGGAAGCCTTTACAACTAAATCTCTTAAATCTGTTGATAACAGGGTCTCTCTTCCACTGAGCCTCTCCTGCCATAGGAGCTTCTCAACAAGTCCATAGAGTAGACCTAAGTCGATCATTTCTCCTTGAAAGCGAGGTGCATTCTTTATAAGAAAGAGCAGCTCGTTCTTTCTATAACTATTTTCTTCTAAGTATTCTATTAGCATCTCAGAGAATTGCTCTAGTTCAGGAAGAATAAACTCTCTTAAGTGCCAGCTAGAAATAGAGGACATAGTGAAAGTCTTAAAGCCTTCGCTATCTGCCATTGCCTGATAGCCCCCTTCTTCCCAGGATTTCCTCGTTAGTTCAGGTAACTTTTCGGCCAGATCTCTAGGAGTTACCCCAAGATTAATTTGATCTAAAATGGAGCGGTAGGGCATACCAAGGTAGTTCTGTATTTGATTCGAGCCAACTAAGAAGTCAGCACTATCATTTAAGCCTGACAACACCTCAAGGCTTTGCATTAGGCAGGCATCAAAAGCTAAAATATCGATTTTCTCGCCATCAAGAGAGTTGTCCTGAATATCCTTCAAAGATTCAGAGATGGCGGGTATGGTTAAGTAACTCTTGTCTGAGTGATCAAAGCCAACTCCTCCAAAGGGTTTTCTAATCGGAAATACAAAGGCATCTGGCAGTTTTGTAAAAGCAGGAAACTCAAGGTCTTCAAACTCGAAGAAAATAGAATCGAGTGGCTCAACTGCACGGGCAGGTGCCATAGACCGAGGAGCGGCCATCCTCATAACGCTCTTTACAGTTCCTTCTTTACCAATAAAGCCTTCGCCATGGCCCCAAATCACAACCATGTAATTCTTTGACGGGTATTTCTCAACTCCCCAAGAGAGAAATTGAGAAAATCTCTTTGATGCTGAAATATCATTATCTTCAGGGATAAGTTCTACAATGGGGCTCTTAATGAAGGCAGGCCCTTTGATATCAAAATCATCTCTTTCTAAGCTATCCCGATAAGGAAGATGATTTTGAAACATATGAAGTCTTCTAATTCCATCTTTTCGTAAAGTGTCTAACTCCACCACAATATCAACGACATCCGTACTAGCACCAAGATTAAGCTCATTGGTGATTTTCGACTCCATTTCATGTAAGTCCCAATAAGCATAGGGAGAGAGGTCATTGTCAGCGGCCATATAAACTAAGACAGTCCACTCTTTCAAGCACTCTGGTCTATTGAGCTCTTCATCATATTCTGAGTAACCAAAGTTACCCTCTGGGCTCATATCTAAGAAACGATAGAAGTCGTAAACACCTTTTGTGGAAGTATCCTTCCATGAGTCTTTACAGTCTTGTGTAGCTGACGAAGCTTCCGCGAATTGAGAAGTCAGTAGGATTAAGAATATGGCGATGAGCAGATTATTTATTTTCATAATTTTAAAAAAAACAAGGCCTCAAAGTTATTTGAGGCCTTGCACTTAAGTGGTTTTTTATTGGGCTCTAGAACGCTTAATTAATTCCTCAACGATTAAACCAAGAGGCTTACCAGCTTGAGAGTTATATGAAGCACTCTGTGACCAAGATGCAGGTAGTGGACGACCAGCATTCCAACGCATATCACCTCTTCCACTTCTAATTTGATCTTCAATGTGCTTATCCATATCAGTTAATGCACGAGCATTAGGCTGTGGAGTCCAAAGAAAGTCAGGGTGAGCATTTGAATACCACTCTCCACCGATAACCTCGCCTCTACGATCAAGCTCAAGATCATAACGATAAACAACAGAAGTTACACCGTCATATGATTCATTATCAAAAGTTCTGTGAGTAGGCTCAGTTTCAACAATATAGTCAACTTTCATCTCAACACCAACAATTTGAGTGGCTTCAGGGCTTCTGTAAGACTTAAACTTATCATTAGTGAAGTTTCTGATGTTAACAGCTGCTGCTCTAAAGTTATTGTGAGATACAGCATGAGTTTGAGGGTTGAAGTATTGGTAGCTATAAGAATAAACAGGCTGATTCCAAACTTCATAATCGTAAGTTGCATCGATGATGAAAGAACGCTTTGCAATTCCGATCTGATTTACAACGGCCTTGTGCCAAGTACCTGGGTTAGTATCAAAACACTGAGCATCTAAAATACGACCATTGCTATCTTTCTTAGGCTCTTTAGTATTACATCGTCCACCAGAGAACTTTGTGTATACAGGAACATTTGCCCAGAGAAGAGTTGCAAGAGACTTAATATCTGAAGGGTAGAAAGGAATATCTATACCATTTACAGACTTAACAGTTACTACAGAAGTAGCTCTATCAAGCATATAAGCTGCAGGAGCCCAACCGTGGCAAATACCCATCCACGGCTCAACTTTTCCAGCTGATTCGTAGTAGTACTTTCCTTCATTCATCATTTTCTTTGTAAGTGTGTAGTTGGAGTCACCAAGAAGGAGGTCATATTTTTCTGAAGGTGAAAGAATATTGATCATTCCGCTATTAATAAAAGTATCTGTGTGTACATTTCTTACGTAATCAGTACGTGCTTTCCAATCACCTTCAACTTTATTTGGATCTGCATAACGATGAGAAAGAACACCTTTTGCAATAGACCAGTAGTCATCAGACCATGGCTTAACTGCAAGTTGACCTTGAAAAAGGCTTCTCTTATCCATTTCGGCCAAGTGCTTATAGATTCTCTCGCCTCTATCAACAAGATCTTCAGCTCTATCATTTGCAGCAATTGCTGCTCTACCAGAGAGGTCACCGGCACAAACTTCTAGGCCAGAAACAGCATCTAATTTGCATATTTTACTTCTTTGAGCATCTTTTTCATCAACAAAAGCGTTTCCAGCAATTGAAGATGCAGGAATAACTGTTGCAGTCTTAGAAAGAGTATCTTGACCAACTTTAAATGGAATTTGATCCATTACGGCCGCAGTATCTGAATGGAACTCTTTAAGGAAAGCGCCCAATTCTTGAGTTTGATGAGTCTTAGCAAATGCAGACCCAGAGATTGTTAATGCAGCAAGAGTTAGCTTGATACACCATGAGTTAGTTGTTTTCACTTCTTCTCCTAAGTTATTGAAAGGTTCTTTTAGGGATGTATACAGAGAAGAGTTCGGATCGACAGTCATATTCATATGACTGAGAAATTTTTATAGTGCTTGGCGATAATGACTCGCCGCGCCCTACTAATTTCACCAGACTCTTCTACTCAACCTTAAGAATTACCTTAACTTTTTTAACTCAATTACCTGAGCAAAACCCATGCCACCTCTTAAAAATAGGCCCTTGCTTTAAAAGATCATTTAACGTCCTCTAACTCTCAATTACCATAAACCATTGCAGCATATCTTGTTGTGCCATATATACTACCTCTGTCATAAGTGACAAGACATATGCCATACCTGACAAAGGAGCCTTAGATTTAAATGAGCTGTTGAGAATTCTGCACTAAAGTAATTCCCGCTAGCTAGTTTAAGGACGGAAACGATCCATAAAGTTGTCAGTAAGAACTACGCCAATCTCTTGTCCACAGAGCTGTTTAATCAGCTCATTAAAAATAGAGTAACTGATCCCCCAAAGAGTATGACCATCAAAACTTATACAAGGCCTTTCGAGGCTACCTTCACCGATATTAAATACTTCAGTTGAGCTACTTTCTGGTTTTACGAGATCAGATAGCTTGAACCAAAAGGCTTTATCAACCTCTCCTGGCTCTGGAATTAAATCAGGTAAATCACCTTCTATTACAC
>CALHBL010000305.1 GCA_937930825.1 uncultured Bacteriovoracaceae bacterium | reverse complement strand
GGCGCGTAGCTTGAGCCTTAGTACCATCCGGGTATACAAGTCTTTAAGTGAGTTTTCAATACTTGAAAACTCAAACAGAAGGACTTTATTCCGCTACTGGAAAGGAATTCAAGCAGCACGCCTAAGGGCGCGTAGCTTGAGCCTTAGTACCATCCGAGTATACAAGTCCTTAAGAAACCTAAAGTAGACTTTGACAGAGAAGGGGCATTTTCCCACAATGATACGATGAATAGAATAGTCGTCCTTATTTCCCTTTTGGTGATCAGCTCAAGCTTTGCCCAGGTGAGAACACCCTACTTTCTCTATGAGAAAGAAAGAATTAACCTCCCTGACAGAAGCTTTAAAAGATATATTATCCCCCAGCTGAGGGCCATCACTCAAGAGTACTTCTTAATCTTAAGAAAGCTTCATCCCTTGCATGATAGAACAATTAAACTCTACACCCAACTTTCAAGTACTGAGAGAACCTTTAAAGACTTTAGTTCTGACTGCTCCCTTATTACAGCTGATTGTCTAGACAGTCTAAAAGGTCTCTATCTTCAAACACGAAAGCTCGATAATTTAATTACTAAAATGCAAACAAAAGAAATTACCTTTAAAGAAACGGCCGGTACACATCAAACCGAAGCTCTTCTCCAACTTATTTCGTCAACAGGTCAGATGGGGAATCAAAATTACAGACTCATGCATGCCCTCGAAGAATATATCCTCACTTCTAATACAAGCTTCTTTCCTTACTATGATGGTAAGACCCTTATTGAGCCTACTATCCATCAGATGCTCCTATCGAGTGAAATACTTTTAAATCAATTATTAACGGGGGAATTAAAAGAAGACTTTCATGCTGTTTGGATGCACTTCTTTCGAAGCATAGATGAGAGAATCCTTTATGAGAAAAATAAAGTCTTTCTTCTCAAAAGGCTTGAAGATTTAAATCTTGCGTGGAACACATTTCATATGAAGATGACAAAGGGAAATCACAACTTGCCTAAGAATATTGTTTCACTGATTAAGATCATGCATAATCGATGGAACTCTTGCTTAAAGATAATTTTAAGATAAGAAAACCCTACTTCCGTAGGGCCTTCATTTAAATTTTAGAAACTTTACTTACCTTGAAGACGGCCTTTAGTCGTCTCTTTTGGGCAGCTTCATCTTTTTCTTTCAGACGAATTGAAGGTTTCTTATACTCTTTGCGCTTACGATATTCTTTAACAACACCGTAACTATCACACAGTCTTTTAAACTTACGTAACGAGCGCTCAACTCCACTGCGATCTTCAATCTCTACTTTGATCACTGTTGACATATTATTCACCTCCTTCTTGTCGTCCTTAAACCCTCCACTGAAGGCGTGCTGCTGAATACCCAAATACTACTAAGAAGCTCCCTTCCAGTAGCGGTATATTTATATAGAAGATTTAATGGCCCTAAGTTAGGATGGAGCCCATCTTAAGTCAATTCTCATGCGGCCAAAGAAAGGTAAGGAGTATAATTTGTCAGACCTATTTTCCGGACCCCAAAAAACAGATAGTGAAAGCAGTAGACCTTTAGCTTATAAAGTAAGGCCTACTTCTCTAGAAGATTACTTTGGTCAAGACTATGTATTAGATAAGTTTCCTTTTTTAAAGGAAGATAGTTTCCCAAGTCTTATTATTTGGGGGCCACCAGGAAGCGGTAAAACAACCCTGGCCGGGATCCTTGCAAAGACTTCTCAGCGCGACCTCTTCACTTTTAATGCGGTTCTAGGTGGTGTTAATGAACTTAAGAAAATCATTGAAAGGGCAAAGGAGAATGAAAGTTACTTTGGAAAGAAAGCTATCGTCTTCGTCGATGAAATACACCGCTTTAATAAAGCACAGCAAGATGCCCTTCTTCCCTTTGTAGAAAAAGGAGAAATTCAATTTATTGGGGCAACAACTGAGAACCCTAAGACTTCAGTTAACAGGGCCTTACTTTCTAGAGTTCAAACTATAAAGCTCAAGACACTTTCAAGTGAAGCTCTAGAAGCAATCATCTCTAGAGCTCTAAAAATTACTAAGAGCACACTCACTCCTGAATGCATAAAGGTAATAGCAAACTATAGCGATGGGGATGCCCGAACTGCCCTAAACTCTTTAGAAACTATTCTTCAATCTGGTGTAGCAACTCCTGAAACTATTCTCTCTCGCCTAAGTGAAAATAATAAGCACTATGATAAAGATGGGAATAGACACTACGATGTTATTTCCGCATTTATTAAGAGCTTAAGAGGAAGTAATCCTGATGCTGCTCTACTCTACCTAGCAATAATGATTGATGGTGGAGAAAGTCCCCTCTTCATAGCAAGGAGACTTGTTATTTTTGCGTCGGAAGATGTGGGCAATGCCGATCCCCAGGCCTTAACTCTCGCGGTCTCAGGACTGCATGCTGTTCAAAATATAGGTATGCCAGAAGCTAGAATTAACTTAGCTCAAGTTGTCACCTATCTGGCCGCAACGGTAAAGTCCAATGCATCCTATCTTGGAATAGATGAAGCTCTAGAGTTTGTAAGAAGTCAGCAAACGATTGAAGTACCAAAGCACTTAAGAAATCATCACCCAGAAAAAGCCAGCTACCAATACCCCCACAATTTTGAAGGGGCTTTTGTAAAACAGGTCTACGCTCAGAAGGATCTTCCTAAGTTCTATAGGCCAAATAAGAGTGGTACTGAAGAAAGAATTCTTCAGCGCCTAACAACTCTTTGGAAAGATTAGAAGTCGTTAATCTGAGCTACTAACTCAGGGTAATCAATGAAAGGATTTCTATTACCTTGAACCTGATGAATAACATTATTTCTCTCTAGTTCTTGAGCATCTACTGGGTCTTGAGCATGCCAGCGTCTAAGATTCTCTTCTTCATCACTAGAAATTCTTAGCTTATACCGTATTGAAAAATAGAAGAGCGCTCTTGCAACATTACCTTTGTGCTCAGCCGGTGGTTCAAATTTATAACCTCGAGCTTTTTCAGTTCCTACATATGAGCCTTCACAATCTGTTAATTCATCACCGTTAACATCTGCGAATTCATGATTTCCTCTTGAGCTATTTGCTCTCGAGTCTGTTGGATAGAGGTGGTGGAGATCAGATTTCTGTGTCCCTTTTTGAAATCTTCTACTAAAGCGTGATTGAGGCCATGTATGCTCACAATTGATCACGTTATTATTAGGAATAGTATTAGGACCAATATAAGTCACTTTTCTTGTTATCTTCTTTCTACAGTAAACATCTCTCACAAAGTAGCTTCCATTATCGTCTTTCTCTAAGTGTATTTTTCCAAAGAGAACTTTTCTTGCACCTTTATACCCCACACTTCTATGGGAGTAACACTTTCCGCTTCCATTGCAGCTATCAGTAAGAACATCATCCTTTCCATTATTTCTCTGATGCATACTTGTTAGTAGGCTAAATATCTTAGATTTAAGAACTTCATCTTTTGAAGTGTGCTGAGCAAAGTCAGTTTTATAAGAAAGAGGATAATAAGAGCTTGAAAATGAAAAAGTTGTAACTGAAAAAACTAATAGGGTGATCGTACTTATGAGCTTGTTCATTTTTTATCCTTAACTTAAAGAGAAGCAATGGTGATGGGACCTTAACCATTATTCATCAGTTTTGCTAATACTTTTTGTAAGGGGAAGCTAACTTTTTCGATAGAACGCATAGCGCATCAAGAATAAGTAAAAGATTATAAGTTTGGACTACAGCTTTTACTTTACAGGATTACTCTGACTTCGGTAAAAATTTATCCTCACTAATATAATTAAACTCTCAACGAACTATCCTCCTAAGTAAACTTAGAGTGGTAAGCGGGAATATATGAATTTTATCAGATCAATTATTGCTTTGGCCGTACTCATTCTCCTTTCTCAAATGGTACAGGCTTCTCTTATTATTTAAAATAAACGCGAAGCAATAAGATCACCTCAAAGAGCTCGCCACCCTGATAGATAGGCTTCAAGGCAGATTCGAGCGTAGAAACTAATCCCACCGACTAAAAGTAAGGGTCACATTCTCCATCATATCAACAGATATAAGAAAGTAGCCTCTATCACTTTCAGCATAGCAAACCCTTGAGCTTGCCCTACCCGGGGCTAACTCATTACAAGAAACCTTTGTTACTGCAAGCTCACCTTCCGCGCAGCTAAGTTCTTCCTCTAGAAGTTTAATACTAAGTAGGGAGGCGTTTATGCTCTCCTCTTCAAACTTATCTGAGACTTCTTCACTGAATAATTGAAAGGAGTTACTATCTTTAGAGTACCCATCAAGGACTGCACCAACGCAGCTCCCCTTAGCGAGGATTGAACTCGTAATTCCTAATAAAATGACTAATGCTATTGTTTTCATAATTAAACCTTTTGTTGAGTTTAATAAATAGAACTAAAACGCACTAATAGGAAGGATATTAATTAGATTAAACTAATCTAATTATCATCACTCATTAAGAATACTTATTATTTTAAAAAAGAAATGCTCCTGAACCCAACAACTATTTCCTCTTACGCCGGAGCATAAGAATCTTCTACCACAATCTACGGGTGCTCAAATTAGGAAAGTGACTGAGCCTCTAAAGTGATCCTAAGGGGCCCAGCTCTCAATTTTAAATGATCTCTAAAATAAGGACTTAGCGTCCATATTTTCAAGGGTGTTGTGAACATGCTTTAAGAATTTCGAGCCTTGCTCTCCATCTATTAAGCGATGATCATATGTATGGGTTGAGTACATAATCTGGCGAATAGCAATAGCATCATCTTTAGTTACCACTGGTGTTTTCTTAATTGTACCGACACAGAAGATGCCCAACTGTGGCTGAAGAATAACTGGTGTTGCCGCTAAAATGCCAAAAGATCCATTATTCGTGAAGGTATAAGTTCCGCCAGTCAGATCATCCATTGTCAGTTTCTTAGTCTTGGCCTTCTCAACTAGAATATTTAAACTTCTAGCAATACCAGTGATATTTAAGTTGTCGGCCCCTTTGATCACAGGAACAACAAGACCATTACCAGGAACTGCTACCGCACAACCCAGATTAATATCTTTTTTCATGATGATATTATCACCATCAATTGAAGCATTCACCTGAGGAAATTCTTTTAAAGCTTGCACAAGAGCATAGAGAACAAAGTGAGTATAAGTGAGAGCAAAGCCTTCTTGCTTTTTAAACTCATGCTTAAAGCCTTCTCTGAATTTAACTAAGTTTGTCATATCCACAGTATCAATTGAATTAACATGGGGAGAAGTCATCTTTGAGGCAATCATATTGCGAGCAATAACTTTTCTCATATTATCCATCGGGATAATTTCGACTCTATCTCCAGAACTAAAAGCAGGGACAGAAGACGTCGGGGCCTTGGCGGCCACAGGAGCAGGTTTTGCACTTCCTCTATTTTCAAGGAAGTTCATAAAATCAGCTTTATTAACTCTACCGGCAGCACCACTGCCTTTAATATGAGCAAGCTCAGAAAGAGCTACGCCATTTTCTTTGGCCATTGCCTTTACTAGTGGAGTGTAGAATCTTCTTCCTTCCTCAGTCTCTTGTGAAGCTGCTGCTGGAGCCGTAGAAGCACTTGCCGTACTTGCACTTACGTCTTCTTTCTTAGCGGGACTTGGGGCACTACCACCTGAAGCTTTACCACCAAAAGGGACTGACAAGTCATCTTCAATTACAGCAATCACAATCCCAACATCGATCGTATCACCTTCAGGAAAGAGGATTTCTTCAATTCTTCCTTCCATAGGAGAAGGAATTTCTGACTCTACTTTATCTGTTGAAATTTCTAAGAGAATTTCATCAAGGTCAATTTTATCACCTGGCACTTTATGCCACTTTGTTATTGTTCCATTTGTGATCGACTCTCCCATTTGGGGCATTACGATTTCATGTCTGGCCATAGTATTCTACTCCTAAGAAGTTATTCTAAAAATTAAGTGCTCTACCCTTTGCGGCCATGACTGATTCGGCTAGCCATTCACCAAGAGTTGGATGGGGATGAACAGTTGCAAAAATCTCTTCATCTATTCCTTCCATTGTTCTAAATAATGCGTACTCATGAATAAGCTCTGTCGCTTGAGTTCCAACAATATGGGCCCCAAGCAGTTCACCATGTTCACCAAGAAGTGTTTTTACGAAACCGACAGTTTCGTTGGAAGCGACGGCCTTTCCATTTGCTTGAAAAGGGAGTTTGCCAACACTGTACTTGATACCTTTTTCTTTAAGCGCACGTTCAGTATATCCTACTGATGCTACTTGAGGTTGGCAGTATGTGCACCCGGCAATATTCATCTTGTCTAGGGGATGAGGGTTTGCTCCTGAAATATGCTCAGCCGCAATAACGCCCTCATGAGAAGCAGCGTGGGCCAAGAGTGGTGGACCAGAAACATCACCTATAGCGTAAATATTGGGGATATTAGTTTGAAACTGATCATTTACACTAATAAAACCTCTATCCGTTTTGATACCTAAACTTTCCAGACCAGTACCCTCAAGATTTCCAGTCATACCAACGGCAATAAGCCCCATTTCAAACTTAGTCTCAACTTTCTTCCCTTTTTCGATAGAAGTGATCGTTATGTCTTTTCCGTTATTCTTTGCCGAAACTTTTTCAACTCCAAGAGACATCTTAATGCCATACTTCTTGTAAGCTTTTTCAACTTCTTTGGATGAGTCCTCATCTTCTATAGGAAGCAGATGCTTTTGAAGCTCAAAAATATGAACGTCTACGCCGAAGGCATTCCAAAAATAAGCAAACTCTACGCCAATCGCTCCCGCGCCAATAATAGCAATACTCTTGGGAAGCTCTTCCATCTTAATGGCTTCCCAAGCACCAATTAATCTCTTTCCATCGTGCTCGAGTCCAGGGAAGGTTTTGTAATTTGCTCCCGTGGCCAAAATTATATTCTTAGCTTCTATCACTTCGCTCTTCGCGCTTGTCTGAACTTCAATTGTTGTTTTAGATTTGAGAACACCTCTTCCCTTAAAAACCTCAACTTTATTCTTCTTCATAAGATACTCAACACCCTTAGAGATCTTATCAGAAATACCCTTGGCTCTCTTAACGGCTTGAGACCCATCGAGGCCTTTTACTTCAACGTTAATTCCAAGTTCTTTGAAATCACTGATTTCATGCACAGAGTGAGCAGACTTTAAGACGGCCTTAGTAGGAATACAGCCGCGGTTTAGACAGACCCCTCCCATCTTATCAAATTCCACAATCGCAGTCTTTAGACCAAGCTGACTTGATCTAATAGCAGCAATATATCCTCCGGGACCGGAGCCAATAACAACAACGTCGAAACTTTTCATAGGATTTGTATCCCTTCACTTTTTAAGTTATGTACCAATAGATAGTTATGACTTTTTAAATTTCAGCTGGCTTAATGTCAACGAACTTAAGACTAACGCAACCCGCCACCAGTGTGACTTTATTGAGACTTGAGAAACAAGATTTCGCCCCTCTTCTTGAGGTATTTCCTAAAGGCCTAGTGGCCATTGACCTCGAAACAACTGGGCTGTCCCCCCTCGTGGATAAAATCATAGAAGTTGCGGCGATTAAGGTCACTCCAGATGGTGTGAGCACCTACCAGGAGTTAGTTAATCCGCAAATTCCTATTCCGAACTTTACGACAGATATTCACGGCATCAAAGATGAAGACGTTGTAAACTCTCCCCTAATTAAAGAAGTTCTTCCCGAGCTTCTTTCATTTATGGGTGATTTACCTATAGTGGCGCACAACGCAAAGTTTGACGCTGGCTTTATTATTTTTGCTCTTCATCAATCAGAGATTGAAACAAACTCTAACGATATCTTTTGTAGTATTAAGGCCAGCCGTATCGCCTTTCCTTCCATGCCTAACCATAAGCTCGCAACCCTCTCTAAGGAGCTTGAGGTCCCTCTAGAGAATCACCACAGGGCAACTGATGACGCCTATGCTTCTTTAATTATTTTCAATAAGGCCATTCAAAAGTATGCCGCAGCAACTCATCGAATTAAGAAAAGCTCCTTTCTTTTTAACTTATCTTCTTTCAAGAAGAAGTCATTAATTGATCTTCCAGAAAAGTCTCAAATCTTACTTAAGAAAACTCAAAGACAAACTCTTGTGGATATTAAGTATAAGGGAGGATCCCATCGTGGTAAGTTTAGACCAGTTAAACCAGTTAGCCTTCTTCCCATGCCAGAAGGAAATATCCTCTATGCTCACTGCCTTCTTAGTAATCTCTACAAGAGTTTTTCACTGAAGAAGATTGACGCTATTAAAGAGCTCAGTGCAGAGGAAATTCGTGAGAGAGTTCAGGCGCTTAAAGAACTAGAGAAACGGGGGACCCCTTGAATTTTATTAACAAGTCCAATTGGACCTATCGCCTACAGCAATTCATTATATTTCTTCTTCACATCATCCTTCTTAAATGGATGCACTATGCTCTTACCGAAACTGGTGTCATGACAACCAAAGTTGTCCTCTTGCACTTCTTAGGCATGTCGGCCTATGGTGCCTTACTGATTAGAGGGTGTGCTGCCTGGGCCAAGTATCACTACGAGCAAGAACTCAAAGACTCTCAATCTAAAGCCACTCAAAATGCCTGAAAAAAGCTTCTCAGAGCAAAGCAATTCCTCTACGAGAATGCCTATTAAATGCTGGAAGAAATCTTTTTCGGCGGCAATTAAATCTTCTCAAGAGCTAGGATCTTTTCTTCAAGAATCCATAGAAGAAATATCTTACCCTCTTCTCATCCCTGTAGACTTTGCTCAAAGAATAAAAGACCAAGGGCCTCATGGACCTCTATGGAAGCAATTTGTTCCGAGCTCAAAAGAGGATTCAGAGCTCGGATTTACCGACCCCATTGGAGACCACCTTCATGGTCAGGATGGCGGAATTATTCACCGCTATAAGAATAGAATTCTCTTCAGCCCAACTGAAGTCTGCC
>CALHBL010000304.1 GCA_937930825.1 uncultured Bacteriovoracaceae bacterium | reverse complement strand
AGATTTCGCGGCAGTTATGGACACCTCTCTAAGAAAGTGCTTTGTCTACTTTAATAATGAAATTGATGATGGCCTACATAACTTTATGAGATGGTTTCTCTCACCTAAGTTAATTTCACTTAATAAAATTATCCTTCACAGCAGCGCCCTTGTAAATTCTTCCAATGAAGCCTTTCTCTTTCTCGGACCTTCAGGTGCTGGAAAAACGACAATTACTTCCCTTGCAAGAGGTCACAGAGTTCTGAGTGACGATATGAACCTATTAGACTCCAATCATAAGGCCACGATATTTGCTGGTGGAGTCGGTGGCCTCTATAAACCAGAAGTTTCGATTGCAGAAGGCTTCTCCTTAACAACGGCTTACTGGCTTATACAAGCAAAAGAACACTCTATTAGAGAAGTAAGTAAGAAGAAGCAATTACGTTACCTACTAGCAAGCTT
Organism: uncultured Bacteriovoracaceae bacterium; assembly: GCA_937930825.1. Taxonomy (GTDB): domain Bacteria; phylum Bdellovibrionota; class Bacteriovoracia; order Bacteriovoracales; family Bacteriovoracaceae. The sequence goes on along the minus strand of CALHBL010000304.1, from coordinate 21,312 downwards.
TGCCAATCTTTCCTGGAGTTCTGCAGGAACACAAGACTTAGAATCAATTCTATCTTTTGCTGAAAGGGTTTTACAGTCTCTTGAAGTTAAAGAGCTTTATTTCAAAAAAGATTCAAAATTTTGGAATATTCTTTAAATGAAAACTGGACTAAATCAAGAAATAAAAATCTCTGGTGAAAGTATGCTACCTCAATTTAAAAGCGGGGACACCCTCTGTTTCACAATGGGGGCAACCGCCCGTCAAGGAGATATCTGCCTTATTAAGGATTCAAAGAGTAAAGAACTCATTGTTCACCGTTTAGTATCAGAAGCACCCCTAACCTTCAAGGGCGATAACTCGTTAAATATTGAGCAAGGTGAACAGTATACTCTACTAGGGGTTTCTCTGGAAAGTAGAGGGAAGCTCAATAAGACTATAGCTCAAATATCTATACATTATCAATTCAAAGTAAATCGAATTAAGAGAGTCTTTTGTAAAATTCTTATGAGAGTCATTAGTGCTTAAGCCAAGCATAAGCGTAGTGAATATTATTTTTAAGTCCATTCTTCAAGTACCACTTTAGGCACAAGTAATACCAATGCCTTTGAGAATCCTCGAAGATAAATTTCTTTCTAAGAGGAAAGTGAGTATTTTTTTTTATCTTGAACCAATCAAAATTAAATGCTTGCTGCAAAATTTTCTTAGTAAAGAGAAGTGACGAGTTAAAGCCAAAGAAATTGATCAAAGAGTGGAATTTTTTATAATCAATATTTTCATCAAATTTTAATATGAAAAGGTAGATGTCAAAGAGCCAATAGAGTTTTTGGCAAGTATGCTGAAAAGCATAGTGCCCTATAAGAAAGACTAAGGTTTCCTCAATTCCAATCCCTGGTAAGTTCAAGTACTCATGATAAGTAACATCATCAGGATCTTGGCAATGCCAAAAAAGTTTTGAATGGAACTCAAAAGGAATAATTCCTAAATCCGTCTCTAAGTAATACTCCCGTTTATGGCCATTGCCGAGCCAGTAAGCATCGTCTGGATTAGTCCTCTTCATCCCGTAAGAGAGTGCAGCTTCTTCTATCGCTTCCATATCTTTACAGTAGATATCGATGTCACTCATAAAGCGCTCCCCCCAGCTGGGATAAAGTTCACCAATGAAGCAAGCTCCTTTTAGATAATAGACACCTTCCGGATTTACTCTTTGAGTATTTTTATAAAAAGCTAAAAATTGTTGAGCTGCTTCTAAATAGTGTAGATTTCTTCTTTTTTGGAGTTTAAAATGATCCTGACTTTTTGTGTTAAATAAAAGCTGATATAACCCCCTAATCCCCTGTTCATCGAGGATAAGTTCTTTTTCAGGCTCCTCTTCAAGTATTTTCCAAAGAGGAATATCTTTAAGGTGATCTAAAGTATGCTTTTTCATAGACCTTAGGTTAAAATATATCCATGGAAGAAGTATACAAAATTAATGAAAAGATTGCATGGCGAGAAATTGATGGACAAATACTTATCCTAGACTCGCAACAAAACCAAATGGCCCATGACCTCAATGAGATGGGGACTTTTATTTTTCTCTCACTCTCTCAAGGCATGAACCTCGGTGAGATACAGGGATTTATAGTTGATCACTACCCAAACCTTTCTCAAGAACAAATTCAAACAGACATAAATCATTTTATGAATGAATTACTTAAACTAAATTTAATTTTAAAATGAGTGAATCTGTTTTAGCGAGGCAACTGGCCAGAGCACGTAAGAACTTCCAACCTCTATTTACGACTTTAGAGATTTTGCAAAGCTGTAATCTTTCTTGCAAGCATTGCTACAACTTTGATCGTAGTAAACCCTCCAAACCATCGAAACAAGCATTATCAAAGAAAGAAATTTTTCAAATCATTGATGACTTGGCTCAGCTTGGAGCCTTGAGTTTAAATCTCTCAGGGGGAGAGCCTTTACTTCATCCCGACATCATCTCCATTGTAGAAAAAGCAAAGAAGGAATCTTTTCAAGTAAGACTCAAAACAAATGCAACTCTCTTAACTCTAGAGAAGGCGATAATTTTAGAAAAAGCGGGCTTAAGAGAAGTTGATGTCAGTCTCTATGGAAGGGATGAGCAAACATATTTAAATTTTTGTGGAAAAACTGGTTTTGAAAAACTAAAAAATGGAGTAAAGGCAGCAAAGAGTGCAAATTTAACTGTCTATCTCAATATAATTCTTCATAGGGATAATGTTGACCAACTTGATGATATGATTGCCTTGTCCCAAGAGCTAGAAACCCCTTTTAATATTTCCGATGAAATCACTGACCGATATGATGGGAGTAATGCAAGAAAAAGATTGGCCTTGTCTCGTAAGCAATATCAACAGCTTCTCTCTGGTGAACATTCTAAATACTTTGATCATGAGAATATTGATAAAAGTCTTATGTGTGGTTGTGCAAAAACAGTCTGCGGGATCGGAGCCTATGGTGATGTCTTTCCTTGTATTGGCTCTCCTGTTCCATCTGGAAACATAAGGGATAAATCTTTACTTGAAATTTGGAAGAACTCACCAACTTTAGAGAGAATTAGAGGTTATAAGCAAGAAGACTTTAAAGAATGCTTGAAGTGCCCTTTGATAGAGTCTTGCTCAAGAAGCTCAGGAAGTGCTTTTATTAATACAGGAAACTTTACTGGCTGTGACCCTATTGCTCTTGAGCATGCAAAAGCTAGAAACGAACTTAAAAAGAATATGAAGTAGGTGCTCCACGCTTTCTATAGCCTGCTAAACCGAAAGAGTAAGTGAGCACCAAAGAGATTGTAAATCCAGCTACCCAAGCCAAAAGAGTAGTTATTTCACTAAGAGCAAGTGAAAAGGAATTACTACTCAATAATCTGCGCCCTAGCTCTAGGTAGAGAGCAAAAGGATTAATAAAAGGCAGAACCCCGTGGGCCCATTTTGGAAAAGTACTCAAAGGAAAGTAGGCTCCGGATAGAAAAGATAACCATGATGATATTTGTCCCCAAATATTTTCCCCTCTTCCCCAAAAGAGAACAACTGAGCCAATGGAAAGACTCAATAGAGCAAAAGGGATCACGCCAGCAATGAGCATCATCACATAATAGGGTATGAACTTAACGGCAAAAGGTGCTTTGAAAAAGAGAAAGGATAGCATAAAAAGAAGAAAGAGCCTGATACAACTCTTAAAAAAATAAACAACCAAGAAAGAACCCGCCATTTTCAAGACAGACTTGTTAGCAACAAGAAGCTGATCTAATGCTGAGCTTAGTCCTATTCTCTTCATTATCCTCACACCTTGAAAGAGCAAAGAGAATGGTAAGTGAAGAAGTAATTCTCCGATTAGAAGGTATTCAAAATAGCCTCTTTCACCAAGGTTATTTGGAGTATACGCCTTAGAAGTAAACCATAAAGTAGCCAAGAGTAGTAGTGTTGCAAGGATCTCTAAAATAAGTCCATACCACCTTGGGTACTCTTCTTTAATAAAGAATTTTAGACAAGTTTTAATAAAGAGGTAAATCACAGCGTTACCTCTATGAACTCAGGCAGTCTTTCTCCATGATAGGTCATAATCAGAGTTTTTGCTCCAGTTAAACTCTTCCAATTTTTTAGAAAATATTTTTGGTTATAAGGTGAAAGGCAAGAGAAAGGCTCATCCCAAAGTAAAGTATCAGGAGCACTTAAAGTCGAGATATAAAGCCCAAGAAGGGCCTTCATCCCTTGTGAGCAATGACCTAAATCTGTAGTAAGCATCTCTTTAAAACCTTCTAAGCTGCTCCATAGGCTCAGCTTATCGGTCTGTTCTTTGGAATCAAAGAGTTCTTTTTTATAAATATTTATTTGATCAAGTCCAGAAAGCCTATCCATTAAGCTTATTGAATGAAAGGCAAACCAGGCCAAACTTCCTTCACTTTTAACTTCACCACTATCTGGTAAAAGAAGCCCTCCTATAAGTCGTAAAAGAGTAGTTTTCCCAGAACCGTTAGCTCCAGTAATTGCATAAGCCTCATCAATGCTAAAAGTGTAGCTAAAAGAGTTTAAAATCTCTTTAGATCCGAGCTTTTTAAAAATCTTATTACATATGATCAAATTATCTCCAAAATTCATTTATTTTAGAAGCTTTCGACCAAATCGAGCAAGGGGGTAATATCGCTATTAATAGTAGTATCAATAACTGAGCCTTTGCCCTCATCTGCTCCTCCGACTGTTGCATACAACAACTATATTATAGAATATCGAAGTATTATGAGTAAAGTAATCACCTTATAATAGATCGTCACCTTGACTACAAAAACTTATAGAGAAATATCTAAGAAAATTTCTCTTCTTTTGAGTCTTAGCACACTTCCTGTATACACCCTTTTATTTAAATTTCCATAAAGGAGATTAGAGGTATGGTGAGCATAAAAACTATATACCGCTACTGGAAAGGAATTCAAGCAGCACGCCTAAAGGCGCGTACCTCGAACCTTTATACCATCCGGGTATTCAAGTCTTTAGGTGAGTTTTCAATACTTGAAAACTCAAACAGGAAGACTATATACATTTTGCCCACTCATGAAAGAAGCTATCAAGCTGTTTTTGAAGAGATAATTGGTCTTTATAATTAGCCTTTTCATCCTTAAGTTCCTCTCTCTTGGATTGTATTAACTCAATTATGTTATCCTTTTTCTTTATAGCGCAAACCTCTTCTTTACTTAATGTAAGAAGAGCTGGCCCTGAATTATCATCGATAGTAAAACCAATCATTTGATCTAAAAGATAAGGTGAATTATCAAGAAAGAGAAGAATGTCTTTATAAGCATCTTGAAAGAAGCTTGGCATCGTTTGAGAATATTTTCGATAAAAGTTAAGAACTTTTTCATTTTCTTCACTCATTATCCTATATATTCCATGAAAACTTCTTGAGGGTAGCGCGTAACCATCTACAAACTCTTTCGCTTTTAACAGAAGTACTTCGACACTTTCTTCAACAAAGTCAGTATTTCTATCCAAGAATTCATTCGCGGCTAAAAGAACTGGAGCTAAATTATAAATGACGCCACCTTTTAAATACATAGGGTTTCCAAAACCATTGCTAGGGTTATCTATGAACCATTTTCCCATTTTCTGTGTATAGAGGTTTCTCATAAGAGCGCGCGTTTGTGCAGTTCCCCTGAGCCCCTCTTTTTCAAGCATTAACAGAGCAAAAACTTCTGCATAGGACTCGCTCAAGTGAACATCGTGTGCATCGACTTCATAAGTATTATAGTTTTCTGGCATATAGATACGATCCATACAATGCCCTAATTCATGATAGAGAGAGAAGAGTTGGAGTTCACGAAACTCTAGCTTCTTCTGAAGTCCAGTATACGTGGTTCTCTCGTAAGCCCCAGGTGTTTTAAGTCCTGTCATTCTCTCCATTTCGAGCCGCTTATTACTATTGGGTGATGCTGGAAAGACTGCGCACATTTTATAAATTTTTCTTCTATCAGGGCCATCCTTTAGAGTTGGTAAGGCATAAGCTCCAGATTTAAGGGCCGTAGTGTAGACCTCGTAAGACATGGCCTCACGCAACGTTAGCTCAACCCCAATTTCTTCTTTTACATATTTCATTAGAATTTCTGCACGCTGTTCTTCTTTTTCCTTTTCTTTTCCGAATGCTTTCTTAAGGGCATAGCGAGTCTCTAACTCATCCATATCAAAAACTAGTATTGGGTGGTCTGTGAACTTGTCAGCATAGGTTTTTTGAACATATTCCACTATTTGAGAAAACTCACTCTTGGCCATGGACACCGAAGACAGAATGATAAAAACAGACATAACCACATACTTCATATTATTTCCCCCAACTTATTCCTTGAGCCCTTGTGGCCTAGGAATTGGGTTAACACCATTTAAGTGATGGGAAATATGTAAATATTCAGCGCTATTTAAGTATATTGTAAGTTATTGTTAGATACTGTCATATGAAATGGGGATCTTTTGATCCCCTTTATTTCTACTTTTAAAGTCTTAGCTTTACCTTGTTCCTTTTTTAATTATTACGTTTCGACCATGTTGCTGGAATCCGGTTGGTCGAACATCATTACCTCTTGCGCCCTTTTGGACTCCCTCTTCTTCATCTTCGTTGCCGTCATCATTACCATCGCTTGAACTATTATCATCAACGATGTTTGGATCCTCAACAGTGTCATCCTCTTTGGGCTTTTCTACAACAACTTCAGGTACAACCTCAGGTACAGGTACAGGTACAGCAACTGCTTTCTTCTTGGCATCTGCTGCTTTCTTCTTGGCATCTACTGCTTTCTTCTTTGCATCTACTGCTTTTTTCTTGGCATCAACTACTTTCTTCCGGGCATCAGCTGCTTCATTCGCGTCTCCCTGAGTATCAGTTCTTTTTCTTTCTGCATCAGCTGCTTGCTCCTCGGCTGCCGCCAAATTGTCAGCAGCTATTTTAGCTTCTTCATTAGCTGACTCTAACTTATCCGCTGCTATTTTAGCATCTTGATTAGCGGCCTCTATTCTTGCTGCTTCTATTCTTGCTGCTTCTGCTTCGGCCTCTCTTTCTCTTTCATCTTGACCTACTGAAAATCTTGTCGGCGATCGAGCATGCTTTAAGTGATTAATATGCCGAATATGCCCCACTCCCTTAGCAAGTATTTTTAAAACTTTTCCTGTACTAGTCAAAAACTCAAGTGAACCGTCAGCAAGTCTCTTAATAAAGGTAGCCTCCCCTCTTTTAAGAATATTTTTAGCATCCTTGAAGACGTTACCTGCGCTATCAACAAAGAAGTCCGCATACCTAACCGTCCTTCCTGCAGTATCGACAATCCAATCTGGTCCGTGACCTATTCCATTACTCTTAACTCTAGTTTTTGGAGTCTTGAACTTCAATTTCAGTGTTTTACCTATTAACTTATTGAGTTCTGAGAGCTTTAAGTTTGCGATCATCATATTTAGATCAGGTGTGGATACCAATTTTGTTGTACTGGGTTTCTCTATAACTCCTCTTCCTCTAGCTGGTTCAGAGCTACGAGAATAAACAGCGACTTGCTTTCCACCTTGGGTGGGGGCTTTTGAGGTAGCAGTACTTCTCTTCGTTGTTGTTCTCGTTAAGGTTATAGATTTTCCTGCAGTATTTTTAGCTTGACCGCTAGGAGTAGGTCCTTCTTTCTTAACATAAACTCCATTAGAGTCTTTCACCATTTCAATATCATTAGGCTTGGGACCACTAACATCACCCTCGACTTTAGTTACTTTAGCTTTAGCGGCTTTAGCAGTATCTTCTTTAACTCTAGCAATCTTAGCAGCATCTTCTTTAGCTTTAGCAGCTTTTTCAGCAACCTCTTTAGCTCTAGCAATCTTAGCAGCATCTTCTTTAGCCTTAGCGACTTTATCAGCCGCTTGCTTAGCTAACTGCTGAGCTTTAGCAGCTGTCTTTTGAGCTTTAGCGGCGTTGGCCGCTGTCTGCTTAGCTTTCTTCTGAGCACTAGCAGCTTTAGCCGCTGCCCTTTTAGCGTTGGCAGTATTAGCAGCTGCCTGCTTTTCTTTAAATGCTTTTTCAGCGATAGCAGCTTTTCTCTTAGCGATATCAGCCGTTTTCTTAGCGAAATCAGTTGCTTTTTTAGCTTTATCGGTTTCTTTCTTAGCTTTGGTAGCTAGTTTTCTAACTGGAGGAGAATCTGCTACGACCTTTTTAACTGGAATATACTTACCAACCTTTTTAGCTGGAACCGGTGGAGCAGATTTAGAAGTCTTAGCGATCGCTGCACTAACAGGAGTATCTGCTTGCTTCTTTCCTAGAAGTTTATTTAAAGCCTCAGGAGTTAAATCGAGATGTTTATCTAAAGCACCGACTTGTGACTCAGTAATTGATTTAGCTGAAGCAGGAGATGTTTTAGGCTTTCCAACAGTAACACTCTTCTTAGCTACTCCATTCTTCTTTGCTGTAGGTTTTGTACTTGATACTTTCTTCTTTACTTCAGCCTTTTTAACGAGTGCTTTTTCGTTAGAAGCCACGGCCTTCTGTGGAAGGGGGGTTTTACCAGTTTTTACGGTCTTGAAAGAAGCAGATGCACTCTTACCGCTTAAAATTAAATCAAAGTAATCCTTTAGAGGCTCACAAGGAGCTGCACCAAGTAGCGAGCTACTCCAAAGAAGTAGCGTAAGCAACCCTACCAATTTCGTTAGGTCTTTATGACCTATTTGCAAAGCTTTTCGCATACTTCAAAACCTTTCTCTAAAACCTTTTTTAGTTCTCTAGGACTCAGTGTTCTTAAGTGATCAAGAACTTCTTTATAGTTGTCTTGCCGTGCCAACATTTTTAAAACGCGGCGAATTTTAGACTGACCAAGCCTTCCCATCAAACTTGTAACTTTTTTAATTTTTCCACTCAAATTCGCATTTTTTCCGATATAATTCATGATGTCTTTTGCTTTAGTTAGATACTTAGCCTTTTCTAAATTACTCATGCCTTTCATCACTGTATTCATTGCTCCTAAATCAAAGAGAGCGAAACCTGCGGCCATTAAGAAATGCAACCTAGCATTTTCCATCTCTGCCAGCTTATCAAGGAAGTCTCCTGCTGATTTTTCATCACCACCACCAGCTAAGTAGGAGTTAAGAAACTCATTCTTTTCTTTATGCGCCTTTGCCCATTTTGGACCGAAGTAAATCATTTCAGCAGTGCCTAGGGCCAGTCCTCCATACATCGCCGCAGTCAAAACAACTGTAGCTTTTGCTGCTGCACCCGCTGCTAATGTCGTTGCACCAAGAGCCCCGGCTCCAGCGCCTACAGCAAGTGCCCCAAGACCAAAAGTCGTCGCAGCTAGAAGCGCTACACCAACCCCTATTCCCGCGTAAACAAACATATCTCCGATGCCGAATTCTTCACCCTTTTTTATATCCTTGATAATTCCATTGATCACATCACATGCTTCTTGGGCATATTCAGGATTTTGCATCAATACTTGTCCTGCTATAACAGGATTCTTTGTTATTATTTCTTTTAAAGACTTTTTTCTCTTAGTGGCAACTTTTCCATAATTAGGATTTTTTTTAGCACTTACATGACTTAGCCAATCATTTTTCCGGCTAGTGCCCTTATCTCTTAAGTAACGAGATTGCCCAAGAACACGCCCTTTGAGTTCTTTAATGGCCTCTTTAATATTGTCGTCACTAATCTCTATTGAATGGGGCCTATAACGTTTTGTCTCAGGGTTAAACCCACCCTTTATAAGACCAAAGAATGCACTCCGATCCTTGTCTTTTCTGGAATCTCCGATTTCATCAGTCCATAAGAGAAGTCCAGGTCCATCAGATCCGACCGCCATATACTTTTGTACATAGTTTTGGTGAGACTCTTTAGACTTTTTAGTATTAAAATTAATGGTGTCTTTACTTAAGATATGTTCTTGAGTATCAAATTCATTTTCCTTAATGACGTCATTAATTTCGTCAATTCTTTTTATTAGATTTCTGCGGGACTCAACTGTTGAATATCTCTTTGATTCACTAAGTTTTAGTTTGCGATACTCCTGCATTACAGCAGTTTGAACAGCTCTCTCCTCTTCTTTGGTACACTTTTTGGTAGGACGCATACTTAGTCGCCGACCTTTTTTCTTCTTTTTTCCACATACTTCATCAACAATAGGTTTAGCCGAATTAGGTTTATTTGGCTCGGGTGAAAGGGTACTAAAGCCTCCACCAAAGGATTTATTAAAAGTATATTCAAACTTAAGGTATTTTCTAGCAGAGTTCTTTAAACCTTGAAGGCCTATCTTTGCTTCAAAATCATTCAACTTCTTAGCAGGTTTAACATTCTCTACATCAATTATTCCTTGAAGATCACTAAGTAGTTCACTAAGAGAACTCGCCTTGAATAAGTTGGGGTTACAAGGCACCTCAGAGTCATTTAACTCAAGCCCAGCTGCTAACAATCGCTCAGGAAGACCTTTGGTATAACGAGCATCTTTACTATTTAAACACTTATCAAATTTATTCTTCAAAGCATTATAGCGGGTAAGTTTATTGTGAAGATTGAGAAGTTCACGACCACGACCTCTTTTCAGAAGGCTTCTATTTTTTTTATTTCCAATAAATTTTTGGACCTCACTCATGGCCTTCTTTCCAACAGCAGAAGAAAGGACTGCTGGGTACTGAGAATGTGAAATAAGGTTTTCATAAAGAGCAAGATTCTTAGAAAGCTGCTCTTCACTTGTTTCTGCAGCAAAAACGACACCGCCCAAGAAAGAAGCAACATTAGGGCTTGGTAAGTCAATTAGCACTAGAACTAATAAATGAATGAATAGATTTTTAAAAATGAATTTAATCACACTAACTTCAACCCTTTATCTAAAAAAATTTAAAGACTACATTCTCTTTTCGGCACAAAGAGAATTTACTTGAGTCAATAACTCTATAATAGATGAGTTTCAGGGATATCAATGGTTTTAATATAGTATGGTAATAGTTTCGATGACTTAGATTAGTTGCTTACACAAGCGTAAGTGCCACTGAAGTAGGGCACTTTTGACTTACGCTCTTCTAGTTACTTTTTTAAGAGTATTTTAGATACCGCTCTTGGAGATGATTATAGACGCCAAGGCATTATAGGGACTGTTGAAAGAGAGTTTTGAGGAGAGCCACTTATGAGTCTGTCACTATAGACTAGGTAAGCTAAGGTATTTCTCTTAGCATCATAGAAGCGGACGACTTGCATAGACTTGAATACTAGGGATGTTTTCTTACTAAAAACTTTTTCACCATTTTTTAATTTACTTAAAAAAGAAATGGGACCTATTTGGCGGCAAGCTATAGAAGCATCTGAACGATCCTCTGCAAGACCAAGGCTTCCCTTAATACCTCCTGTTTTTGCCCTACTCAAGTGACAGGTGACACCTTTTACTTTTGGATCATCGAATGCCTCTACTACAATAGAATGATTTGCACCAAGAAGCTTAAAGGCAGTATCGACTCTACCAATTTCTTCGGCCTTAACACTGAGAAAACAAATTATTAGGGAATAAAAAAGTATCTTGATCATTTAATCCTCACCTTTGATAGTCAAGGCCCTTCAGCTTTCTATACTTGAAAACTTAAAAAAGATGACTATATGCCAGAACTTCCATAAAGTAATGGGGAAATTATCATAAAAGAGGGAACTAAGCACTATGAAATCACCAGAATCTGAAGGTCAAGAGATATACAATAAACTCAATGAAGACATAAAGACCGCGATGAAAGCGAAAGAAAAGGAAAAGCTTCAGGCCTTGCGCTATATGAAATCCATGTTAATGGAAAACACCACTTCTAAGAAGCCAGTATCGGAAATAGATGTGGTTGTAAAACATCATAAGAAAATCAAAGATGGCCTAACGACATTCCCCAGTGATCATCCAATGTATAAGCAAGCATTATTTGAAATTGAGGTTCTCAGCGCTTATTTACCTAGTCAGCTAAGCGAAGATGAAGTGAAAGAACTTATTGAAGAAATAAAATCAAAGCTGGAAAAGCCTAATATGGGGGCGCTTATGAAAGAGCTTCAACCCCAGATAAAAGGCAAATTTGATGGAAAGAAAGCAAGTGAGATGGTTAAAAATTCTTTAGCATAGTATAAGTTCGAAAAATATGAGCCTTATAGGCCATCAGTTTCTAGAGCAGCTCCATCTCTATAGTTCAGAGTTTATTTTGGGATTGAGCCAAAGAGATAAGTACCGCAAACCGATTCATTCTCAGCTTAAGCTCATATTTAAGTAGTGGCTTGCCGAGAGCTTCAGGTAGCATTATAAAACGAGAATAGTAATTAATCGCCTTAAGTCCAGCACTAGTCTCTTTCAAACGGTCCCAATCAAAATCAAGATCGTCAAATAGTAACCACTTAGTGATACCCCAACGCCTTCCTTTTTCTATATCTAATTGTGCTTGAGCAATAATATGAACATACTCATCTGCAAACCCACCATCAGTATTATCTTCTAATATTGAATTTCCTATTAATGTCATCATAGATTCTTCGGCCGTTGCATTTACTCTTGTACCCATAACTTTAGGCATAAGGTAGTTATCCCTTACAGAGTTTATTATTTCTTTCCCTTGCTTAGTTTCTGGTCTAATAATTCGTCTAAAATCAAATGAAGAAGTCATTTTAAGAGATAGTTTTCTTAAATCATCAAAGCGATTATTTAAGGCCTGGTACTGCTTGGCCTCTTTTTTAGAAAGGCACCTCTCACTATCAAAGCATTTCTTTCCTGAGAAAATATAATTTAATTCTCTCTTTTTCATTTGAGATATACCTATGAGAAAGCTCTCATATACTTTTTCACTTACTACCGCCATTGAAAGATGTTCAGCAAGCTTAGAGCTTTTAAAGAAATCATAGGTCTCTTCAATAGAGATCAGGTCTGGATTAGTTGTATACCACTTTAGAAATCCCTTTAATTCTGACTGGAAAACGACAAGCTCCGTCTTCATAGCATCAGAATCATAGACCAGCCCCTTATTAATTAACTCACCAAGTAAATCAATAAAATTGACAAGCATATCTAAGCCTAGATCTGAAGTAATAAGGCGATTACTTAAAGGCCCTGCCTTAATCTGAACTCTTCTACCGGTAATTTTAGACTCGTTCACTCGTTGAAAATCTAAGATTAGCTCAACTAATTCTACATCTAAAAAATTTTCCATTAATTTTACATTATCATCTTCAGTATCATTTAAATCTAGACTTGGAATAGAGCGCATAACAAACCCTCTAAACTCGCCCCTAATAACACTTGAAACCTGTTCCTTACACTCTTCCATTTGAGTTTTAAATTCAGCTTCTCTATCATTATTTTCAAAAAGACCTCCAGAGATTAGCTTCTCTAAAATATTAGAACTCTCTAAACTATACTGCCCCTTACTAATCTGGGCACCTGGTAGAAGGCCAAGCATACTGCCCCCTAACACTGAACGCTTTCTAGCATCTTCAGAAATCCTCACCAAGGCCTCACGATCATTTACTGGCAAGTCGCTATTACCTGCAAGAGCATCTGCAAAACATAGAGTCACTTGCCTTGCTCTATCTTCTTTAAGCTGACTAATACCTGAAAAAGAATCTACCTGTGCTAGAGAAATACTCGTAGCAATATCGTACTTTGAAAGCTTAATGCAATTATCTAAATATTGGCCGTATTCACCTAAAGAGAGAGTTCCATATTTATCCACCCTCTTTGCACATTGACCTAGGTATTGATTAACGGTAAGTACTTTGTTGGCCTTGTTAGAGCTTAATGGCAAATAGCCAGAGACATACTCTTCATTTTCTCTAAAGGCAGTAAGCAACCTAATCTTTGCTATTCGCTTCTTCTCGCAATTCAATAGACTTGACTGAAAGCCTTCTGCAGAATTAGGAGTATAGTTTTCAAAGCAATTGGTAAAAGAATCACTTCCCTTAATCGCTATTGTAGAAAAACTTTCAGGATTCTTTTTTCCTCTTATCAGATTTACATCCCTATTAGAGATTAAATCAGCACTACTTATGTAAAGGTGTTTTAAGGACTCTTTTAAAACAACTTCTCCTGATTTCTTCTGTGAATTGGTGCTCGATAAAAAGAATTTTCTTCCATTTTCAACTACAGCATTATCTCCTGAGCTATTAATCCCTCTATTCGCTATTTTCTTTAACTCTAATTTTGATTTTCTCTTGCTGTTGGGAAATCCTTTTAGAAGACCTTCAACGTGTTCATTATATATGAGCGAGTATATTTTTGGTCGTAAAGTGTCCCTAATCTTTTTAAATTGATCAATCTCTCTCCAGTTCGTTAATTCCTTATCAATTGCTTGCTTCACAATTTTTCCAAGGTTCATCTCACCTCTTGAAGTATCGTTGCTGTCCAAGCTTGGATACTTATTTGCTAGAGTGATGAATTCTGAACTTAATATATTCTTAACGACACCTCGTAGCGCCTCAGGAAGACAGGCTTCTAAATGATAGTCCATGTCCTCTACAATATTACTCAACTCCTCTTCTTCCTCTATAAAACCTGACCAGCATATTTCAAGCTGCTCTTTGGCACCATCAAAACTCTCTTCTCTTGCAAATGATCCTCTAGTTAAACCCGCTCTTCTAAAAGCATCCGTAAAGAAACTCTTTTTTACTAATGTACTTAATTTTACGATGATCTTTTTTGCACAGTGTATCCGGTCTTCCTTCAACTCAGAGATAACCTCTTCTATATTATTCTTTTTTGAAAATCTTTCAAGAGCTTTAGTATTTCTTTGCTCCTGACACACCTTAAGCTCTTCAATTATTAATTTATTCGCATTTTCAGAAAGCTCTGCTCCTAATCCTTTTTTTGAATTAAGTATTTCATTAATTTTTAAAGTCAATAATTCGTCTTCTAAGAGATGATCTCCGTACTTACCACAGTCTACTATTCCTTTTGCATCTGCTGTTTCTAAGCAATTCTTTTGATAAGTTGCTATAGCATTATTCGTAGAACTTTCAGATGCTCTGCTCACTAACTTAAGTCGCTCTTTATTAAAGTTTTCAACCAATATGATTTTCTTTTGTTCTTTATAACAAGACATCAAAGTATTTTTAAACTCTTTTACAGAAAAATCATTGAGCCTCGTAGTATCAAACGAGAAGAACGAAGACGTCTTATCTGCAATACCTTCTGCTTTTAAACATTTCTTAAAAAATTCCAAATTAACACTTTGGGGATTACTCAATGCTAACCCCACTCCTTCCAGCTGAGCACTACGAAAGCATACCTTAGAGTCATTTCTAGTATCTTTCTCTTCATCATTGAAACTTAGTCTCTCCCCCATGCACTGATTATAGAAGAGTTCAAGCTTTGAACTATTTGCTTTGGATAATCTTTCTAATATATCCAGTTGACTTAGCACACTTGCATCAAGCCTCTTAAAGGTAACCTCTTTATCTCTTAACTGAATAACAGGAGTATGATCTGCAATACTCGTTGTTAAGGGGATGCCACTTTTTATAACAGACTTCACGAAATGCTGATTTTTATAAGGTTTTATAGCCCACTTCTTGACTGGAGAAGAAGAAGAAGAAGAATCTGTTTTAGATAATTTAATATAACTTCTGGCCTCTTCTTCCAATCGTTGAGGTCTCAGAGATTTTACAATGAGAAGTCCTTCACTACTTGAAAATGATCTTGAATCAACCTCCAAAATGGTATTCCCGGCGGGTGCACGAAGTCGAATAACCCCTTCAACAACATCCCAATCAAAGCGAGAAAGACTGCCCTGTTCTTTAGCAAACGAGAAGTTTAAAAAATCACTATTTTGATCAAGGACCATTCGTAATTGAATTGGACCTTCTGCTGTCTCAAAAGTACTTATGTGAATTGATCTAAAGGCATCACTACTGGGAGAGCTTGCTTGGCTGACTTTTTCCATTTGATCAACGAGATTTTGAATGGCCTTAGACTCAGGAACCAATTCATCTTTGTCGATATGTAAGGCCCTACATTCTCTTGCTGAAAGATATCTAAACTCCTCTATTCTTTCAATGAGAACTCGTACTTCTTTAGATTCTAAATTTAGCTGAAGAGAATTCTTTAAAAGGTTTTTAACTTCTATCAAGCTCGAGTCAACGGAGCTTGGGCCTGCAACACTAAAAACTGGAGAATCTTTGTAGATACCTGAGCTTTCAATAGATCGATATCTCACTCTAACACTCTTATCGATATCATCATAATCTAGTACAATAGAATAGGTTGACCCGACTTCTTCAAGAAGTAGAAGTTGATCCCATGCAAAGAGATCAATTGAAAGCACTAATAGTATAATTAATTTAACCAAGTAGATCCCAATCCCTTAAAAAACTCTATTATTTATCGGTTTAAGCTCAAGCTCACTTAAAAATTATTAATCCTACTTATTTACTCGGTTCCTTCTTTTTTTTGTTATTATTTTATTAAGGGTATTTATTTAGAACCCGATAAGCTTTAAAATGGTCACTCATCAAAATAGCCTAGGAAAATAATATGAAAAAGCTATCCTTATTTATCTGCATAAGTTTAATAAGTTTCAGCACCCTAGGTGCATTGACAGGAAAGGTAATAGATCTTCTTATGAGTGAAAGTAATATTCTCGCCGTCGTAGGAAAAACTAGCTTTAATACTGAAAAGTCTAATGCCGCAAAAGTTCAAATAGAACTCTCCCTTAAGGCACTTATTGGTGAAGACAAAATTGCTACGAGAGAAAATATCTTAAGAGCAATAGCTAATGCAGCTGAGGAAGACAAAAGTTCTCAAAACAGGGCCTTCTTACAATCACTTACAAAAAAACTCACCAAAGATATAAATGACGTTAGTGAAAATGATGTTGTGGGAATAATGAATGATCTTATTACACTTGCAGGGGTCAGAAGCTCTCTTGTAACAGCATGTAGTGAGTGTGCATTAGGACCTCTCGCATCCGAAGGGATAGCAGTAACCCTTAAGAAAGTAACCAATAGATCAGTCTTAGGTCTTTTAGAAACAAATGTAATTCCAAAAACTAAGAAAAAATTAAGGAATTATATAAAAAGTGGATTAAAGCGTTTTGAATTAGGTAAGTTAAAAAATTCTCCTGAAGGCCTTGTAAAGATGCATGAGAGAAAATCTCTTGCAATATTTTTAGGCTTAGCAAAGAAACACTCAAGTGCAACTCCAGCTCAAAGGAAATATATCAAGGCCGTATTCAAATTCTCTGCAACGGCACCCAAAGGAGAAAATAAAATTCTTCTTAATGCTGATAATCCCCATAAGCTTTGGAATATTTTCTCTGACCCAAGCTACACTGACAGTACAATAGGTGAATTAGCTGAAGTCATCAGTAAAGCAGCGGATAAAGCAGACAAAGATGGTCTTATAAACAAGGCAGATGCCTTCTATGATGAACTTGATAATAGGGCCAAAAGTATTACTGACGTAGAACTAAGGGCTAAAGCTATAGAGAATGCTAATGCAATTAGGGCCAATAAATGCCTTGTTGGTAAATAAGAACCTCTCTTTTTTAGAACTTAAATACTTAAAATATCTCAACAACCCCAGGATCTCTCTTTATTGCGATAACCTTGAGTGCGTTGAGATAACGATTAAAATCATCAACATTCTCGTACTTTGAGAGCTCTCTAATAACTCGGTGGGCGACACTCCCAACTTCCTTAAGTTCAAATAACTTATCAACTGATACCGATGACCAAAGAACATTTCCAATGGCCATCTCTGTGGCATTACTTGGGTGAAAGAGCACAGTTCGAATGGAATCTGTATCAAGATCAATGATATCTTCTCGAATTCTACTTGATCCTTTGCCCATAGTACTTTTGATTTTAGTAAAGAATCCTTTTGTTTCAATTTTCTGCTGTACTCCTTCAAGTATAGTAGCAGCAAGCTTAGTTTCAAGTTCTTCGTATTGCTTAACTAAAACTCCACCGGTCTCTTCGCCTAGACTTTCAACAGCGCCACTCACACTATGCTGAAATGCTTTAAACACTTCTAAGGCAGTTTCTGAGGCTACAAAATGATCAAGTCCAAGAACTCCTCTTGCTTGCGACTTCATGCTTTCGTAAATTAAACGAGATCTGGCATTAAAGAATTTTCTCATTACTATCCCGTTAGACATCCAGTAAGTACCTTTATTCAGCGATTTTGCAGAAACGGAAGACATACTTTTTCCAAGATGAGGTCCACCTTGAATAAGAAACATATAGGGAAGTTCCCTCTTTCTAACAGGAATTTTAATAAAGATATCAGTGAGATCATCAATATTTTTCAATACAAAATCTTCAATACTTCCTTTACTAGCAACAAGTTCAGCGGCTTCTCTTTCTAGGCGGGAGATCTGTGTTGCGTATTCATGTAGGTGCTTATTTCTTAAGCTCCTAATTCCATTACGGGCCCAAGGAATAAGAGTAAGCTTACCAAGAAAAGAAGTTCCTTTTTCGTATCTCTTCATACTTTCAGCTGCTTGAGGCAACTTCTTAGCATAGTTATTAAGCAGATAATGTAAGCCTCTGGGATTTCCTGCAAAGTAATCAGATACGGTCTTTGCTGTCATCTCATCAATAGCTCTAGGTAATTCATCTACAACGACTTTTGACTGATACCTAACTCCTTGAGCTGCCGCAGTTTTAGTCGCCTTAGAGAGGCCAAGAGTTATCTGACCAATTCTCTTAATCATCGCGAAAGCGGATATTCGCCCACTAGCATGAAGTTTTCTAAGATTTCTGATTCTCTTAAAGGACTTTGTAATCTTCTTTTGACTAACCCCAGCTCTAAGTAACCCTGAAATTGAACTCTTTAACTGTGGACCAATTTCACCTAATGCTTTTAAAGCTTCCTTACTCTGACCTTTAAATGAATCAAAACCCAATACTAAACGGGCAAAACGAACATCGGCCTCTGCAACTACAGTCCGTCCAGACTGACCTGTTAGCTGCCAAGCTGAGCGAAACCCGACCTTTCCAACATTTCGAGCAAATGTCATCGTTGAGACGACTGCTAATTTTGACCCAACCCTTATAGATCGAGCGACAACACCTATTAGTGGAATTATAGAAATTGCTTCAAAAGCACTCCAAAACCAACCTCTTGATACCTCTGAGGATGACCCCTTATTGGCAAAGCCTAGTTCTTCCATCTCCTTTACTCTTGTAGCGTTCTTGTCTGATTCAAACTTACGACTGACCTCTCTTGTGACTAAAGTCACCTGCATTGTCATCGCGCTGGCTCCAGCTGCCATCATGGCCACGCCAAGAGGGGCGCAGAGACCACCAGTAATACCTGTACAAGCACCACCAATGAGCATGGCAGCGACCCCTAAAACTCCTGCTCCAATTCCAAGCCACATATCTGTCCACTCTTCAGGGGACATTTCATTTAATTTCGTATGAATTTTCTTCATCACATCATCAGGCACAGTTGGAGCACCCACAAGACGATTTAACTCGTTTTGAGCTTTACTTGTTGAATAGAAGAGCGTTTTAAGAGAGCTATGATCATTAGGTTCGAGATTACAGAAATTTTCTAGTTTTGTTTGAAGAGCATTTCTTCTCAAGTTTGCTGAACTTCGCAGTAAACTTTTTAAAACATGAAATTTTAAATTACTATCTAGAAAGAGAAAACTTAGCTTCGCGTCCATTGAACTATTAACCCCACTAGATTGGGCAAATTTTTCAAAATACTGAAGTTGTTCTTCTGGTTGTCCTTTCATTTTATAAAGATCGCCTAAGAAAGTTCCGATCTTTGCAGATTCCCCTTCTGAATATTCCTCTATACCTTCCCAGGCAATATCCCGGAGACCTTCTGGAATATTGTTGTCAACATATTCTTCAACATCTTCTTTACTTAAGAAAGTTTGTGATGCTGCCTTATCAAGAGACTCGTAGAAACCATTGCCCCTACTATCTCTTTGTTCAAATAAAGGGGATGCTCCCTCAATAACACCTCCCCAAATTATTTTCTTCTCATCTCTACTTAAGGCACCATTAGCATACCCTGGATGTAGAATTCTATTTACTCCTATTGACTGAGCAGCTCGCCCTATCCGTCTCCTTAGGACAGAGATATCTTTCTTATGGCAGCTCTTAATTTGAGATGAATCAAATTCTTCAAGGTCAACTTGCGAGTAAGCTGGCAGATCTCCATTTGAGATAGACTTTAATTCTTCATTTAAAATAAGGTAACTTAAGCGAGTTCTGGCCCAAGGATTATTGGCCGTCATTTGTGCTTTCAAGTAAGTATACTCATCAGGACTTGCGATCTTATTAAGTATAGGTCTTACTGAAAAAATACCCCATAGTTTTCGAAGTTCTTGATACCTCTCACTATGTTCTTCATTCATAAAACGTCTAGCAGGAGTAAACTCCCCTGACACCTTTATGCTTTTAATATAACGAGATAATCTTGCAAATATTTTCCGGCCCTCGTTCTTAGCAGAAGAACTCACTTGCCTTTGAGTTCTTCCATGAAAGCTCTTATATATTTTTGCCGCTAACTGATCACTTAGAGCTTCGCCGCTATAGTGATCAACAATTCTTTCAAGCTGTCTTAACGCCCACATTCGCCACACAGAAGCTCCATAAAGAGGAGGAAAGGGTATTCGTACCTTATTACTGGAAAGTTTCTTTTTAAGACGCTCACTTACTAAGTCCTCCCAATCATCAACCTTATGTCTTTGCATTGTCTCAGTTAAATAAAGGGATAGTCCTTGATCAAAATGATTAATACTAACGATATCTCCATCCTCATCCTCATATTCATAAATATCGCTAGTCTTAGGTTGTACTAAAATCTTGTCAAAGAGTTCTGCCCCCTGAAATTTCTCATCATCATAATCCAAGAAGCCCATAAAGTATGAGTTCTCATCTACAAAGGCCTTGCGGGCCTTATTACTCAGTATCTGAATAGCTGGTTTAAAATCACTATAATCGTCAAGGCTAGGAAGCTGATTTCTTGGTGTATCCTCTGATAGACCATGCATTGCTGCTTTGTAAGTTTCAAATGGCATAAGGCCATTATAACTTTCTTCAAGGGGGCTTTTATTCATGTGATCAAGGTAGTAATCAATATAATCAGTATCCCCTTCATTAACGACAAGCTTATGCTCGGCCAAAATACGATTAAGAAAGCCGTCTCCTTGAGCAGCAGTATATTGGGCCGGTATTTCCTCTGGTAAAGTACCATTAAAATGATTTTGGCAGCTCTTAGGAATTTCTATATTACTCTCAATCCCCTGCATCCCATCATAGGTTGCCATCTGAGTAATCATCATTTGTAGTGTCATCCACTTAGAGGCCCTTACATAATTTTTGGCGGTAGGTGCTTTTAAAATATTAACGATATCTCGTGCCAGCGCTTCATTGGCATTATACTTTAATACAACCCTTCCCCACTTGCCTCCACCAAACTCTAGATTGAAGTTTTCAACCATCTTATTTGGGCCATGGAGGATTAAATCATGAACTTGAGGGTCATCACCTATCAGACCCATATTCAATTCAGGAAGCAGGCTTTCATAGAAGTAGACACCGTCATACTCTCTTGGAGTGTAAGACCTCATCACTACAATCAAGTCTCTCACTGGTAGCGCGACTCCACCAAGATAGCTTACGAGGAGGCTAATTCTCACGCCTCTTTCAATACTTTCATCACTTAAATATTTACGCACCTCTTGCATTAGAAAAGTAGCTTTATTATAGAACCCTTTTACCTTGGGGTTATCTAACTTAAAGGCAGGAGCTTTCTTATCCTGAGCTTCAAGAGTCATCGCATTTCTTACCTGCTCATCAATGAAGCCCTCAATCTTTTCGCCCTTACACTCTTTTTCTTCTTCAATACTTTCTTC
>CALHBL010000303.1 GCA_937930825.1 uncultured Bacteriovoracaceae bacterium | reverse complement strand
TTGAACGACACCCGCATCATGATCTTCAAAAGAAGGTGCTTTAACATGACTAGTGACTTCTTGAATATGAAATTCTACAGCGCCAAAGCGGAGTGTGTCTCCACCGGAAAAGAATGTCTTCTCGACTCTCTGACCATTTAAGTAAATGCCATTGTCACTCTCTAAGTCAATGATCTTTCCACCGTGTTGATCAATGATAATAAAGGCGTGGTAGAAAGATAGGGAATCATTGTCAATGAAGATATCTGCCTGAGGACAGCGGCCTAGCATGAGCTTCTTCTTATTAAGAGGGAAGTCAAAGATAACTTCTCCCTCCTTATATCCTATAAGGTGAAAGAGCTTTTCTTCTCTATTACGAGCTTTTAACACTGCTTTCACTCCTGATTAACTTACTAACTTTATTTTGTTACTTCGCTTTCTTATTCTTCAAAGTAGTGCTCTTCTTTGCTGCTGTTTTTCGATATTTCTTTTCTTGGTTTCTTTTTACTTTGTCTCTTCCTTTCTGTTCTAATTTCCTTTCCATCTCTTTTTCAATAGCTTCAATTTTCATATCAACAAGTTTCTGTAGCCTCTTGGCACTGCGCTTGATGGGAAGGTAGCGGCCAAATTGCTGGTTTTCTAACAGCTCTTTTGCAGCTGGGTACTTCTTTGCTTCATAGAGTGCAATGGCACGGGCCAGACCTATATCATCTCGTCCACTAAAGTTGGAAGGGATTTCTTCTATTGTCTTGAGCGCTTGAGAAGTTTTACCTTTGAGTAGGTAAGTATTGGCAAGGCTGAGGAGAATATCAGGGTCTTGTGGCCCTTGCTTATTTAAGTTTAGTAGGAGCGGTAGAGCAGAGTCTGCTAAATTAAACTCAAGGTAAACTTGGGCCATATTAAAGAGGGGAGAGATCATTTTACTTCGTCTTTTAAGTGCGGTCTTGAAGTACTTTAAGGCCTCTTGATAGTGGCGCCTTTTTAGCTTGAGAACTCCTAAATTGTTAAGCGCTGGAGCAAAGTGGGATTTCGCAGCTTTTGAAAGACTAAGGTTAAAGAAGTACTCAGCTTTGGGATAGTCCTCGGCCAAAAAGAAGCACATCCCAATCTCATTATAGAAGCTTGGGTCTTTCTTGCGCTCCTTAGTTTGGGCCTGAAGAAGTTTCAAACCTTCTTGAGGTTTCTCTTCGTGGCAAAGGGCCTGGGCCTCAAAGGGAGTAGACTTAAGGCTTTCTAATCTACCTTGAGTAAACCGCAGAAAAGCTTCTTCTTTAAAGGTGTCCTTCTTTTCATCACTTACTTTAGAGCTTAAGTGCTTAGTCGCACAGCTGAAAAATAATGAAGAGAGAATGATCAGTATTACTGTGTTTTTCACTTCTTTCTCCTCATTCTATCTGCTGGAATGACATAGAGTCCTGCGGGGTGGCGATGACGGATCTGGTGAAAGACTTTAGGCACACCTAAGAGATCTCTTGTTCTTGTGGCCAAAATACTCTCTTTCACAATAAGATTAGTTGCCATTTCTCTTTGGTTCTTGGCCTCTTTAAAGAGATTTTGGGCCAAGCCCTTCATCGCTTCTTTAAAGCCTTTAATATACTCGATCGGTACTCCTCTAGGAGTAAAGTCGGCTAAGGCCACCGCTAAGAGGTGATACTTCTTTTCCAAGAGATCATAAGATCTTGTGATCAAATGAGGCTGAGCAGATTTAATAAAGGGAGTAAGCTGAGCCGTTATCGCTTTTAATTTTTCAATATTTCGTTCCAATAAATTATTGAACTGGTCTTCATTGAATTTCTTATGTTGGGGGAGGTGATCAACTTTAATTTTCTTAAGCTTTGTAGCAACTTTTTCAAACTCTAGAACCATTTCTATTTCGACTTGGGCGCTTTCTTTTTTAGCGCCATTGACAGCAAAAACTTTTTTAAAGCGCTTTAGAGTACTCTTCATACCTTTCTTATTGTCACGAAGGTAATAGTCCCAGTAAGTCGCAAGAAGAGTGTTATTAAAGAAAGTCTTAAGGTGTGCTCTTTTCTTATACTTTGCAAAGAACCTATTAAATTGCTTATACTGTCTATTGGTATAGAAGAAATTTCCCATACCAAGCAGTATTTCATTCTGAATAGACTTACTCAGCCCACACTTCTTGCCCCGTTGGTAGTTACTATAGGCCTCTTTAGTATTACCATCAATAAGTTGATATTGAACTGAGGCGCGATAGAGGTCATTCTTTTGCGCGAAATCTGAATAGCAGTAAATCTTTAAATAATCGGCAGCAACAAAGGCCGCGCTAGAAAAATCCTGGGCAAGCATCATATTTTGCACAACAGCAAGAATCTCTTTCTTTCTCTCAAACCTTTCTTTCTTAGTGAAAAGGCGTAGAGCAATAGTCATCCAATCCTTGGCCTTCTTTGTTTGATAGAGGTCAAGGTAGATGATAGAGGCCCTGTAAGCAGATTTCGCCTTTATACTCTTGGGATACTTTTCAGATTCATATAAAGAGACATAGCCCTTTGCAGCTTCGCTCTTACTGCCATCAGTATCTAACTTTTGATATTTCTCAAAAAGAATTCCACCGAGGATAAGGACAGCTTTATCAATATAAGATGTTTTGAAGTTAAGAAAACCGCTTCTTAACTTAGGAATCCATATGGCCAGGCTATCAGATGCTTTTGTTTCGATGAAATGATCCATGACCTTAGTGAACATTCCTTGCTGAACTTCTTGATCTGATTTATAGACGCGCCTGTAGCGATGAAGGACTGGCACGGCCTTTTCTATTTCTTTACTAGAGAGGTGGAGGTTAAAGAGTTTACGATAAATAATTCGAGATCGTGGATTCTTGGGGTAGAGATTAAGATGGTTTTGATAGGTATAGACTGTATTGATATAACGCTGTGTCTTTGAAAAGACACCTCTTTCTATAGAGGCCAAAAGAGAATCAAAGAGTTTTTCTTTTAGTTTATTGTGGGCGATCATTTCTTTACTGGTCATATAGCTTAGTTTGGACAATCTTGTGTCTTTGGCATTTTTGCTGTCGCTAAGAGTGGTTATCTTATTCCTCTTTCCTTTCTTTATTTTCTTCGTTCTTTGCTTGAGGTCCTTAAGCTTATTAAACTCAAGAGCTTTTTGATAATAGGAAAAGCTCTTCTTAAAGTCACTAACTGCAAAGAGTGTTTCACCTTGGTAGAAGTGGTAGCTATCAGTTTTATTAGGGTTCAAACGACTAAGAACATCAAAGTAATTTAGAACGCGCTCTTTGGCCTCTTGAGAATAGTTTTCCACATTAGTCTTAGCACCATTGGTAAAACGGACTTGAAGGTAGCCAACGAGGGAGCGAATCTTGAGAACTGCTTCATCTCTTAGCTCATCTTTAATGGTATGAAACTTACCAATTTCATCAAGGGCAGCTGTGGTCTTCCAAAAGTCTTCAAATTTCTTAAAATTTCTAAAGAAGTCAAGTTGAGCCAAGCGTACTTCTATCTCTTCATCTAAATTCTTCTTATCAATCGAGTTGGTCAGTGCCGCTTTGAAAATATAGTCCGCTAATTCATGGCCTCTGTCATCGGCGGTCTTCTTGGCCATCTTTATCATATACTGGCCAGGAGCTTCAACATTATCAATATAGAAAGAGGCACCTTCTTTTACTCGCTCACCTAGAACAAAGAAGAAGCCAATACTCTGTAAGACTTGATCCCTAACACTAATATAATTCTTATTATTAGAAGTGAAGAAGGAGAGCTTCGCGGAGTCAATGGCCTTATTATACTGCTTAGTTTTAATATAGCACCAACTGACATTATAGAGGTGCTTAGTATACCACTCATCTTCAGTATTCTTTAGAACGTCTGTATAGTAGCGGATGGCCTTCTTATACTTCTTGGTATTGTAGTAGTACTCGGCCAAACTCGTCTTTGCACTGTGAATTATAGGAGAGCGGGGAATGGAAACTCTAAGAGATTTCAAAAGAAATTTCTCTGTTTCTCTGTCTCCTCCATAGTCACGGGAATTCAGAGCGAGTGTGAAGAAGATTTCGCTATTATACTTAAAGCGTGGCCACTTCTTAATGAGCTTTAAGGCATCCCTTCTTACTTCTTTATACTTGGCAGTACTGGCCCTAAAGAAAAATTTCTTAGTTTTACTCTTACGATAACTTGGGCTCGCATTTAAGAATATTTTATTTTCTCTTTCCTTAATTAAT
>CALHBL010000302.1 GCA_937930825.1 uncultured Bacteriovoracaceae bacterium | reverse complement strand
GAAACCGGAGTCCGCCCAAAGCCTATGGTAGAAATCGGTGAGATGCCTATACTATGGCATATTATGAAGAACTATTCTCAGCATGGTTTCAATGAGTTTATTATTCTTTGTGGCTATAAAGGTAATCACATAAAGAATTTCTTTTCCGATTACTTTCTCAATGCAAGTAGTATGACTTTTGATCTTAAGAATAACACGATGGAAGTAGTCAGTTCAGATGTAGAGCCGTGGAAAGTAACTTGCTTAGATACAGGGCCAGGCACAATGACCGGTGGCAGGATTAAGAGAGCCGAAAAACTTATCGGTAATGAGCCCTTTCTTTTAACCTATGGAGATGGTGTTTCAGATGTTGATATTACTGCCTCTGTGAAAAGTCATAAAGAGTCAGGAAGGCTTTGCACTATGACTGCAGTACAACCCGGTGGTCGCTTCGGAGTACTCCAATTCAATGAACAAACAGATGAGCTCATCAACTTTATTGAAAAGCCAAAAGGTGAAGCTGGCTGGATAAACGGCGGCTTCTTCGTCTGTCAGCCAGAAGTTCTTAGCTACCTAGATGAAGGTGACTCTACTATTTTTGAAAGAAAGCCTCTTGAAACTTTGGCCAGAGATAATAATGTTAACTGCTATAAGCACAAGGGCTATTGGCAGTGTATGGATACTCTTGCTGATAAGAAGCGGCTTGTAGAGCTATGGAATAGTAGGGAAGCAAAGTGGAAAACTTGGTAGATTTAGAACAATTCGATGACCTTTATCGAGGTAAGAGAGTTCTTGTCACTGGCCATACTGGCTTCAAGGGATCATGGCTTGCACTCTGGTTAACAAAACTAGGCGCACATGTTCATGGTTATTCACTTGCTCCACCTACGACTCCCAATCACCTTGAATTGCTAGACCTAAACATAGAAAGCACTATTGGAGATATTAGGGATCAAGACCTTCTTAACAAGGCGTTCCATCAGTTTCAACCGGAAATAGTTTTCCACATGGCAGCTCAGCCACTCGTTCGCTACTCCTATCAAAACCCTATTGAAACTTATGAGACCAATATCATTGGTAGCTTAAAAGTATATGAAGCCTGTAGAAGAGCAGAGTCAGTAAAGGTCATTATATCGATTACCACTGATAAGGTTTACGAAAATTTTGAAGTTAATCATGGTTATCGAGAAAGTGATCGACTTGGAGGAAAAGATCCCTATAGTGCCTCCAAAGCAGCAATGGAGATAATGACTCAAAGTTATATACACTCATTCCTTAGTCTCGACACTTTGAATGATCATGGCATTCTTCTTTCCAGTGTTCGAGCAGGTAATGTCATTGGTGGTGGAGATTGGGCGCAAGACCGTCTTATCCCTGATATTATACGAGCCACTAATGATAGCAAAACTGTTGAAATCCGTAGTCCACATTCAGTTAGGCCCTGGCAACATGTTCTTGATCCTCTATCAGGCTACCTACTCTTAGGGCAGAAGCTTTATCAAGGTCATTTAAATAATGCAAAACCCTTTAACTTCGGACCACCTGAACACGATGTGCTCACAGTAAAGAAGGTCGTAGAGGAATCTAAACTCCATTGGCAAGAAATAGATTACGCCATTCATGAACCAAAAGAAAAGCTTCATGAAGCCAAACTACTCATGCTCAATTGTGAACAGGCCAAGAAGGAGCTGAACTGGGAGGCAATTCTCAACTCAAAAGAAAGCTTAAAACTTACCATTGAATGGTACAAGGCTTACTATCAAAGTGAGCAAATCCTTACTGAAAAAAATCTCAATTTCTTCCTAGAAAGAGCATTGAGTAAGAATGCCCCATGGCTTAAGAAAAACTAAATCATTTAGATACAACTTCATATAGAGTAAAGCCTTCAGTAGCTATTAATTTCCTGCTATTGAGAACAATTTCTCTTGTGCATTCATTCCAATTTGGATCACGAATAACCGCATAGTTAAAGCTTTTGTACTTTTCTAAATCCCCATTATTACAAGTCCACAAGAAATTTGCTTCGACAGAGTGCCCAGCCTGAAACATTCGAACTCCTTTAGGGGCGTAGTAGACCATTGGTGCTGCATCGGTTACCAAACGCGAATTTTCTTTTACATATTTCCAAATTTTTGTGTAAGGGGCATATTTATTGAGTAAATCCTCATTTAACCCAAGCGATACTGCATCAGGATAGAAGTTAAATACTCTCTTCACAAACTTATCTACTTTACTGTCAATGAGCAGTAAAATTAAAACTAGAATCCAGTAGGCCGATTTAATCTCTTTTTTCAAGATCAAGAGATTAAAACTCTTAAAAATGAAATAAATCAGAACAAAGTGACATCCAAAGTAAAACCTTTCCGCAGGATAACCTGGGTTTATAAAGCAATAGAAAGTAGTGAAGAGAAATATTAGGATTAGTAAATAGTTAAGCTCCCTATCTTGCCGTTTGTAGTTTAAATAAGCAAGGGGAAGTGCAACCAGTGCGAAGAGTTTGGGCGTAAAAGCAATAAAGAAATTCCTCAAAACTCCCGAAAAGCTTGCAGGCGATTTCAGCCAAGAGTTCATAAAGCTCATCATTGCACTCGTTATCTTTGTTGGAAAAAGTTCTAAAAAAGCTGGAAAAAAAGGGTTTCCTATAACTATCCAATTTCTTATGAAGACAGGAAGCGAGGTACAAGCTCCTGCCAAAATAAAAACAGCAAGGTTTTTAGGATTGGGCCGTAATTTTACCAAGTAAAATACAAAGAGAGCCACTGCATAAATTAAACCACTCATTTTAATAAGTGGTAGCATTCCAGTAACAATACCAAGAACCAGATGGGCCTTTAATGTCTTAAAATTTATCTGCTTCCACTCATCACTTAATATCAATATTCCTATCAGAAAAACCAAGGCCAAAAAACCATCATTCTTCGCATAAATAAAGAAGTCTGGGGACCGGTCAAAAGTCAGTAGAAAAATACTAGAGCTGTAGAAGACTAACTTATCTTTAAAAATCTTTGAAAAAATAAAGATGGCCAAAAGGATTGAGCAAGCAAAGTGCATAAACTGTGAAGAGAGATGGGCAATGACTCCCGAGCCAAAGAGCACCTGAGGAAAAGTATATAAGTAATCGAATAGGCCTGTTAGACTGCTCAAGTAGAACTCATGGTGAGCATATCCAAATCCATACTCTAAAATATAGCGTCCAAGGACAAGGTGATAAGAAACACCATCTCCATGACTTTTAAGTACAAAACTTTCTAGAACTTTCAAAGAAAGCAGGCTGAAGAAGACAATACAGAATAGTCTTTCTACGTTACTTCTTTTCAATAATGACATAGACATTTTTCCCAATAAATCTGGAAAACAAGGGATCTAGTATAAAGTTAAGTGGATAGAAAATCTTATCAAAAATAATAATATTCTTCTTATTTACGGAATCAGTTTTCAAGTTGAGGAACTTAAAAAGAAGAGCAAATAAGAATCCAATAGTATCAAAGTAACGGGCCTTTATGATTTCCACTTTAGTCTCATCAAACAGAGACCTCAAACTATCAATTCTATACCTACGAAAGTGGCCAACCTTCTTATCAAGATCGGAAAATAAGGTATTAAAAGCTGGTACAAAAATCAGTAATCTTCCCCCATGCTTTAGGGAATCTACAAGAGACACAGCAATATCCTCATCATCTTCAATATGCTCTAAAACATTTAAGGAGTAGATATAATCGAAATCTCCATTGAAGGTTAAGTCTCTATGAACCCGAAAACCACTCTTCTCTAAGAACGCTGCTTGTTTTTCATCTACCTCTAAGCACTCTGGAGATAAGTCTGCTTTCATCATTTCTGAGAAGGTACCGATACCGGCACCAAAATCAAGAGTTCTGCCTGGCTTCGCGTGGCCAACAACAAGATCCCTTAAAGAGTTATTATAGTTTGTTGCTTCCTTTAAATTTTCGAGTACTTCCGTGCCTTCATAAATAAAGTCATTCATTAACGAGCTCTTCAATAATATTATTGGTATTTTTTTTAAAAGATTCTGAGTGAGAGACTAAAACATTAAACTTAAAAATACACCACAAGGCCGAGAAGCCATCCCTCCAACCAATCTTCTTTCCTTCAGCATAGGTCCTTCCATAGTAGCTAATTGGAACTTCATAAATTCTCAGTTCTGGAATTTTAGAAATCTTTGCTGTCATCTCCGGTTCTATTCCGAATCTTTTAGACTTCAAGACCATATTTTTAATAATCGGGGCCCTAAAAACTTTGTAGCATGTCTCCATGTCAGAAAGATTTAAGTTAGTGAACATATTAGAGAGCAGAGTCAAAAACTGATTCCCAAGGGAGTGCCAAAAATACAGAACTCTTGAAGTCTCTCCCTTAAATCTAGAACCATAAACAACATCTGCCTTTCCAGATAAAATAGGCGCAAGCAGAACTGGGTACTCTTTCGGGTCATATTCTAAGTCTGCATCCTGAACAAGAATTAAATCCCCCTGAGCTTCAGCGAAGCCTCTGGTTATTGCAGCCCCCTTTCCCTGATTCACTTCCTGAAAGAAGAGCCTAATTTTCTCATGATCTGCAAAGTCTCTCTTTAAACTATTGGCCGTACCATCAGTAGAGCCATCTTCAACAATGACAAGCTCAAAGCCTCCTACTTTCTTTGGGAGTAACTCACACGCATCTAATACTGAAGTGATCAGGCTAGAGACGGTTTTTTCTTCATTATAAACAGGAATTACTATAGTTAATTTCATTAAAGTCTCTACTTATTCTTTGTACAATTTATTTGATTATTAAATTGTACTTTAAAATTAAAAATGATCCTTAATTTATATAAGCTTTTCCTTTATAAAGAAAGGTTCTGCATTCAATTAAAAAGAGGTAATGAACAAAATGAACCAAGTTTAGCTATGCCTTTTCGAGATCCTCTAGACTTATACTGCCGTAAACTTAACTCATTGCAACTAACGCAAGATTCTCCTCTTTTTAAATCAATGGTAAAGATAAGGTATTCATTGAGTACGTTCTCTTAGCGAATCTCCAAAATATATTTTGCTTTGGTCAAAAGCTCTTGGTTTTGTTATTTTAATACTCAACCACTTAGAGTGCTAGGTCTCTTAGTAATTTCTCAATGCTTGAAAATTCAAATCGGATGACTATATATCTATGGAATTAACTTTATATGGCTTTACCCTTCTTAAAAATGGATTCAAGTACGACTATCCATTTAAACAATGCCTCCACATCTTAACTACGTTATGCCGAGAATCTTATATCGCTCTTGGGGACTCGGAGGATGAAACTGACCTTGAAGTTGGAAAGTTTAAAAATCTTACCACCATTAAAACTATTTGGGATATGTCACTCATGGGTGACGGCGGAAAAATACTCTCCCAACAAACGAATATTGCTTTAGCTGCTCTAAGAAAGGAGCATCAAAATGGCTGGGGGGTCTACCTCCAAACAGATGAACTCATTCACGAAAAAGACTTCGACCAGATAAAAAGGGATATAGCGACAGCTGAAGAACAGGGATGCGATGCTGTCAGTTTTCGCTACTATCATTTTTGGCTTAATCATAACCAAATTGCTATTTCTAAACGCTGGTATCCACAAGAGATCAGGGCCATCAAACTCAGCTCTAATATTCACTCCCACGGGGATGCACAAGGATTCACAGGTCAAACGAAGGTTTACCAAAGTGATGTTCATATTTTCCATTATGGGCATGTTAGAGATAAAGAGAAAAGAGAGGCCAAGCAGGAGCTCTTAATTAAAATGATTCGCCCCGGGGAGAAGTATAAGAAATACAAGAACCGTGAAGAGAAAGCCTTTAAGAAAACTGAGACTCTCCCCTACCTTGGACCTCATCCTAATTGCATGAAGGATCGAATTAAGAAGTTTGGAGATATCTATCAAATGCCAGATAAGGATATTGTAAAGGTATTTGATCCCAATAGAGTTATTGATCAAGAACTTCGAGCTCGCATCAAATCTAAAGAATTAGAAATCTGCTCTAAAAGAAAGAGGGACTGTCTGAGTCTAGAGAAAACTCTTTTTCAAAAAATAGGCCTTATTCCCCATCTTCCAACCAGCATGAAGAGTCCTATTGCTAGACCCTGGACTGATAAACAACGAATGGAGTTTCTTCTTTGGTACAATGGTATATCTACTTAACTTTTAAAATTTTTATTTAGAATTTCTTTTCGTCTTACTTCATAGTGCGGGTTTAAGATACTTTCTTTGTTATAACTGACTCTCTTTCCCGAATCTATTTCTAAAATATCACCGCCTGCTCCTCGTATTACAGCATGCCCAGCAGCGATATCCCACTCAGAGGTTCCACCTAAGCGAGGATTTAAATCGGCAACGCCCTCAGCAACTTTGCAAATTTTTAGGCTAGAGCCAAAAACTAGCGCTTCTACTTCATACTTATCTCTAAGTTTTAAAATATACTCTTCTGTTTCCCTATTCTTGTGAGATTTTGATGACACC
>CALHBL010000301.1 GCA_937930825.1 uncultured Bacteriovoracaceae bacterium | reverse complement strand
CAGCTTCGACATCTTTAGATTTACGAGCAAGATCCCCAAGAGATGTTGTTGTTAGATATTCTTTCATGATAATTCCAAGGTTCTGGAAATAACCTTTAGAAAGATGAAACTCAACAGTATTAGATGTCTCTGCTTCAGAACCTAGAATATCCTTAGCTGGGTTGATATTCTCACCAACACAATCAAGAACGTCTTTGATAGAAATTTGGTCCATTGCTCTAGCAAGAACGTAGCCTCCACCTGGTCCTCGAACCGACTTCACAGCTTGCCCATTTCTAAGCTTTCTAAAAAGCTGCTCTAGATAATGTAGTGAAATGTTTTGGCGAGTTGAAATCTCTTGTAAACGAACAGGGTTGCCATTCGAATGCTGAGTGAGATCAAGCATTGCTCTTACTGCGTAGCGTCCTTTTGATGTTAGTCTCATTGGTCTTCCTCCATAAATCAATCCAATAAAAAGCTATTAAAAGCCGGTAGTTTAGAAATTCAATCTTTGCCGTGATAGGCTTCGCTTTCCTTGCTGGCCTGCCTAGACTCTCATTTTAAAACTCTAGTAAAAGAGTTCTCTAATTCCCGTCCTCAGATATTATGACGGCCGAAACTCACGCCCGTCAATGGCCCCATAAAACAAAATACCCTTAATTTTCTAAAATAAAGTTACAAAACTCTGTCACTTTTTTGAAAGTCAATGATTTCAGAATCTTAACTTAGTTATTAAAGGCCCTGAATGCCTATTAAAGACTGAGAAAAAAGGATCACCGAGTAATGCGCTCGGCATTATTTACCTGCTAGATTACTTGGCTTTTTTTATTTTTCTAAAAGCTTAATGAGCCTAATATTGCGGGTGGATTCACCAGTACTGGCGCATGGCGCGCTCATTTCAATGAGGATTTCATAGTGGTGGAAGGAATCAGGGATGAAGTCTAATAGGTCACGATAGTATTGGCCACCCCATTCAACCAAGAAGTATTCCGCATCTTCCAAGTACATTTCTAATTCTAAGTGCACGAGATCATCAACAGATTTAAGGCGATAAAAATCCGCATGAACTAAAGGGCCAAACTCATTAACGACAGAATAGGTCGGACTGGAGATCATAGATTCGTTGGCCAGTACCTTAGCAAAGGACTTAGTAAAGGTCGTCTTACCGGCCCCTACGTCTCCAGTTAGGATAACAAGCGCAGGGGAAGATATAAATTCTTCTAATTCAATGATAAGAGCTTCCAGATCAGACTCTGTAACTTTCTTCCACTCTATCAATACATTCAACTAAACCTCTTCACTTTCTTCTATCTCTTTGAAGGCCTTACTCAGACCATTTATTATTGAACCAGCTGTCATCGCCCGAGAACCATATTCGTCTGAAGCATATTTACCCGCTAAAGTATGAGCGGCCACACCAAGCTTCAGTGACTCATAAATAATACTCTTATCTGCAAACATGGCACTTGACCGCACTTCCATAGGACTTTGAGCAAGGAGCCCCCCAAGAATTCCCGAGAGAACATCACCACTGCCACTTGAGGCCATTCCATCATTGGGAAAGTAGTTTATGAAGGTCTCACCATTGGGCAAGCCTAAGTAGGAACACGCTCCTTTTAAGAGGATACAACTATTAGTCCTCTCTACAAGTCTTTTAAGATGGCCCATTGGATTTTCCAGAACCTTTGCTTTATCAACTCCCATAAAGTCAGCAAACTCGCCCATATGAGGGGTCAAGATTGTAGGCCATTTTCGATCCGTTAGCACTTTTGCATCTTCTTCAATATTGAGAACCCTAATAGCATCGGCATCAACAACCACAGGCCCTGCAAAATGATTGAGAACTCTGAGAACAGTTGAGCGAGCACGCTTACTTCTTCCTAGCCCTGGGCCTAAGACAATAGAGTCCCATCTTGCAAGCTCTTTAATAATCTCATCGACTCCTTCTTTTTCAGTAGGAATAAGTCCTGTCATTATTTCAGGAACAATGCGAGAGCAAAGCTC
This sequence comes from uncultured Bacteriovoracaceae bacterium, assembly GCA_937930825.1. Classification (GTDB taxonomy): domain Bacteria; phylum Bdellovibrionota; class Bacteriovoracia; order Bacteriovoracales; family Bacteriovoracaceae. Next base: position 4,599 of record CALHBL010000301.1, on the reverse strand, counting down.
TGGATAGCAGTCTTCCCATGTTGAGGCAGTCACAAGACCAGTGCCTACCTTTAGTGCAGCAAGAGACGCCATCAAGACAGTCCCTGTCATCCCTTGGCTTCCCCCTACAACTAAGCAGTGGCCAAAGGTATTCTTATGAGCAAATTTATTTCTAAACTTCACTTCATCGGAAATACTGTCAAGGCCAAGGAGAAATTTATCCCCACCACTTAAGGTTTTACTGGGAAAGCCACATTCGATGATTACGAGCTGACCACTGTGAGTGGCACCCTCACCGATATAGTGACAAACTTTAGGAAGTCCTATCGCCATAGTGAAGTCAGCGCGCATAGCATTTCCGCTCATTGAACCTGTGTCCCCCTTAATTCCAGTAGGAACGTCCAGAGCAATTAAGACCGTAGCATAATCATTTATTAAGTTAACAACATCAAAGAGGTAGTTGGAAAGAGGTGCCCGGTAACCCATTCCTAAAATGGCATCTATAATAAAGAAGTCATCACCCGTTTGAGTGAAGTAAGATTCCAATTGCTCAGTATTTCTAATTTCATTGGTCTTAACTCCAAATTTCTTGGCCAAGCTAAGCTGACGATTCAACTCATCATCAAACTCTTCTGGAGAAAAGAGAAGAAAAGCGCGCACACTATGGCCTTTATTTGCCAGGTGCCTACCAATAGCGAGGCCATTCGCACCATTAGTGCCTTTACCAACGAGAATAATAGTTTCTTGGAAGGCAAGGTCGACCAAGAAAGTTTCATGAAGGTAGTTAGCACCATTCATGCCTGCATTTTCGATGAGAAGGCCTTCGGAAAAACCCATCTCCTTTATAGTGATTTCTTCAATAGCTTCTACTTCACGAGCATTTACTACTCTCATAATATTTCCTTATTTCTGTATCAAAGATTCTTTTAGTGAACTTACTACAGTAGCAAGCCCATCAAAAACCGCCTGGCAAATAATCCAGTGGCCAATATTATATTCAATAAAGAGATTATTCTGAACGAGAGGAATAACACTCTCACCTGTAAGACCATGACCTGCGTGATGAGCGATTTTAAGTGACTCGCACTGCTTTTGCGAAGCTTTAAACAAATTAATATACGAGTCTGTATCTTCTCCGTTGAGATAGGCCTTCGCAAAATCCCCAGTATGAATTTCGACAGCTTCGCAATCAATCTCACTACACTTATTAAGTATTTCTTCATCGGCTTCTACGAATAAAGAGATCTTTAGATCTTTAATATTCTCTTTGAGCTTTTGACAAGTGAGTCTCACCTTTTCAAATACTTCAGTACTCTTTAGATCAAGGCCCCCTTCAGTTGTTTGCTCCTGTCTATTTTCTGGAACTAAGCAAATCCAATCTGGTTCCGTTGCAATAGCGATATCAACAATCTCAGGGTGACAGCCAATCTCTAGATTTAAGGGCTTACCAAACTTCTTTGTAACAAGACGAACTGCTTCCACGTCAGTGTCCTGAATATGCCTGCGGTCTTCTCTCAAATGAATCGTAATTTGATCCGCGCCACTGCTTAGACTCTTATGAGCAGCATCAACTACTGAGGGATAAGGTTCTCCTCTGGCCTGGCGAAGAGTTGCAACATGATCAATATTTACGCCCAGTCTAACACTCATGATAAATCCTCATTCTTAAGTAAGCTCTCTAGTGACAACTTCAACTAACTCACTACATATTTCATCTACTAATGTACTCTCATCACCCTCAACCATCACCCTAATCTTTGGCTCTGTTCCAGAGTAACGAAGAACAACCCTACCCCGATTTCCCATTCTACTTTCAGCATCACGGAGACAATCCTGAATGGACCTATTATCACAAATAGGTGGCTTCTTTGAAACTTTAATATTAACTAGTTTTTGGGGATAGAGATCCACTTGTGCTGTCAACTCACTCACAGATTTCCCTTGAAACTTCATGCACTCAACCATCTTAAGGGCAGCAAGAGTGCCGTCCCCAGTTGTTGCATGCTGCCTGAAAATAACGTGACCTGAAGGCTCTCCCCCAAGAATGGCTTGAGAGTGATTCATATATTCGATAATATAACGATCCCCTACTTGAGTGCGATGAAATTTTAACCCTAGAGAAATAAGGTAATTCTCTAAGCCTAAGTTACTCATAATAGTGCCGACAATAGTATCGCCCTTCTTTAGGACATTCTGATCAAGAAGTAGCTTGGCAAAGCAGCCGATTAATTGATCGCCATCAACAACTTCTCCCCGTTCATTAATGATGACACATCTATCGGCATCCCCATCAAGGCAAACGCCCAAGTCTGCACCTATGGCCTTTACTTTCTCAGCGGCCAGCTCGGGATGCATACTGCCACATTCTTCATTGATATTAAGACCACTAGGGCTAACCCCAAGTGGAGTTACTTCAGCTCCCAACTCTCGAAACATCATGGGACTCACTTTATAACCAGCTCCATGAGCACAATCTAGAACAACTTTCATTCCTTCCATACTGTAGCGCGGATCAATTGCGGCCTTACAATGTACAAGGTAGCGCCCAAAAACTTCTTTTAATCTAACGGCATTACCTAACTCACCATTGGTCATGGTTGGGATATTCTTCGGATTTAAAACAAGACTTTCCAATTCTTCTTCAACACTATCGGGAAGCTTCAGTCCTTCAGCATCAAAAATCTTAATACCATTATCATAGTAGGGATTATGAGAAGCTGAAATCATCACCCCTGCATCTGCCCGCATAGATTTGGTGACAAAGGCAATTCCAGGGGTAGGCAATGGCCCAGTGAGGATAACTTTTCCTCCTTGGGAGCAAACACCTGCGCTAAAAGCTTGTTCCAGCATATAGCAGCTGAGGCGCGTATCTTTTCCCAGTATAATGAGGGGCTGCTTGCTATGCACTTGAAGCTTTTTAAAGTGCTCAGTTACAGCTCGTCCTAAACTAAAGGCGACTTCTCCAGTCATAGGGTAGACATTGGCCTTTCCCCGCATTCCATCAGTTCCAAATAACTCTCTTTTGGCCATTACTCATCCTCGCTTTCACTTATTAGCAACTCAGCTCTTTAATTGAAGTTACTGCAAGGAAACATTAATAAATTCGGGATGGATCTGCAAAAGATTCACTCCATCTGGAAGCGTCGCGCGTAACTTAACTTTAATCACCTTATCACTTTGTCCTGCGTCAGGGATTTCAGCTATGACTCTAACTCCCTCCTGTGAAAAGGAGTCCTTCTTGCCAGCGGAAACAAGGACATCAAGAGAGGCCTTAAGACTTGAGGCCTTAAAACGAGAGTGCTTAGTGAGAAAACTAATTTCTATATCTTTAAGGGTAAAGTTCGCTTTATTAGGCTTAACAAGATAGCTATATTCAACATCTCTCTTCTCTTCTATGAGAACCCGGCTATCAATCTTCTCTAATTCCAGCCGCAGCTCCCCTTCACCTTCAAGACTCGACAAATCAACAGGAGTCGTTTCCAGTAATCCAATCTTCTTTAGCACATTATAAGGCCCACGAATTTTAAACTTCTTAGGCAAGTGACTCTTTTCGACTAAAGTTAAATCTTTTCCAATATCCCCTACCGAGCGAATTCTCACTGGAACAAACTTATTAATCTCCCTTTCTAGGGAGAGGATGACTTGCCTTGGTAATATTTCCACGACTTCAACACCAAAAGGTATCCGCACCATCGAGGACTCCAGGGGAATGGCGAAATTCTCCTGGGTGTAGGGATAGTTTCTTAAATCGACAATCAACTTTTCATTTGAAAGATCTATTCCTTGAACAAAGGCCCTAGAACCTTTGACTTTTACTTTCACACTCTTTGGTACCTCAACGTTTATAGCAAGGCCTGGAGGCTTTATAAAAACCAGGGCCACTCTTCGTTCAACTTCAAGAGGTTCAGAGTTGAGAACATAGAACCATAGTGTCATCGAAACGATTAAAGAAATAAATTTGAGCATATGTTTTGAGGGGCTTTCCGGTTTCGCACTCATGATAGATTATCCCTAAACTTGATGGGGACGAGGGCCTCATCAAGTTTTTCCCTGGCCACCAAGTGCAGAAGGTATTGCCTTAAACTCCTAGAGTCTTTACAGGCATAAAAGGTGCCCCCTACGGTAATATTCATCCGTCCAGTTTCTTCACTCACAGTAATGGCAACAGCATCAGTATCTTCGCTGACCCCCAAGGCGGCCCTATGCCTAGTCCCTAAGTGTCTATCAATTTCAGCATTTCGGCTCAAGGGCAAGAAGCAGCCCGCAGCACTTAAGCGGCCTTTTGATACGATGACAGCGCCATCATGCAAGGGAGCACTTGATTGAAAGAGAGCGTAGAGAAGATCCGCATGAACTCTAGAGTCCAGTCTTGAGCCAGTAGAAATAAAATTAAGGAGTCCATTATTACGCTCAACAACGATGAGCGCCCCGACTTTGTCCCGGCTCAATGCTTGGCAAGCCTCAACAACTTCATTAATCTCTTTGAATTCAATTTTCTCCCTAAAGAGCCCGAAATAGCGGCGTCCTGCCCCAAAACTTGCAAGGGCATTTCTAAATTGATCTTGAAAGAGAATGATCGCAATGATGAAGAAGGAATCAAAGAAGTGATCAAGGAGCCAA
>CALHBL010000300.1 GCA_937930825.1 uncultured Bacteriovoracaceae bacterium | reverse complement strand
CGTTCGCTTAAAGGAGGTCATGTTCTCGACCCTGAATCGATTCATCTTTTCTTCGAGATAAAGTTTGTATTTAGTTTTTAAGTTTTCTGTGCTTCTTACCATCCTTTTTTTTAAGGATAATAGTTTTTCTGCGAGCTCCTGTTTGAGTAACTTATTCTTGATAAGGCTCTTTGCTGAATGATTTATCATTCGTATGATTCTATAGTTTTGCACTAGGCACCTATCGTAGGAGATCTCATCAGTAAGTCCTGTTTTTGTACAAGAAGCCTTGAGTTTAATAAATAGTGATGCCAGATTCGCCAACTCTATAGAAACTTTAACTTGCTCCCTTGAATTTAGAATGGTTTCTTCTCTAAATCTCTTATGATTTAGTTGCTTTAAATATCTCTGGTTTCGAAGCTTTTGTAATGCTTGTTCCTCTTCTTTAGAGAGCCCCCCCGCTTCAATGCAAGTTAAGCCTAAAAAGAATAGTATAAATAGGTATTTGTTTATCGTCCCCATAAGGCTCCTCTTGGTTGGCAATAAATTACTCTACACCTCTATTAAAGTAACTGTTGATTACATGAAGTGGCGGCGATCCCCAGCTTGGGTCTTTCCATCGCACGATTGGAGCATTTTTGTTGATTGGGTCTATTTTCCAAAGGTCAGCTTTCTTACCGAACACTAACCAAGATTCTTTGTTTTGAGTAGTATCTATTCTTGCTAAAGCTAATAAATCTACTGTGCTGGTGTTGGCGAGAATTGAACCTCCGCTTCGCACACCTATGCAGTATTTAACTTCTTTGACTTCTTTCACGACTTTATGGCATTCAAATTCACCTACCTTCGAAGATGCGCTTTGGCCTGGTAATTCTATTACAAAGTTAGAAGATAATTCTTTGGAAAAGATATCGTCTAGTTGTACTATTAATCCACCATCATACTCTTCTGAAATTGGAGCTGTTTCTGCACCAGAATTACAGGATGTATAAAAACCGTTTTCTTTTTTCTCAATTGGTGAGCATCTAGCATTTTCCAGTTTCTCGTTTGTGCTAATGAGGTCTAATGCCGAAAAATGGGAAGAGTTATAAAAAGCGCATGTTACCGCATGTCGTGAGCAGTATACTGTTTCAGACTTAGAGAAGCTCTCATTAAAACTGTAAGAGGAGCCCCTCAGTTCAAATTGCCGCTCTAGGTAGCTATTGTATATTCGCTTCTTCAATCTTCGAGGGGGGGTACGTGCGCACATGTTTTTTAAAAGCCGCTCATGGCTTTTTAATTTATATTCAGTATTTTCTAGCTCGACTTCATTTAAGAGAACTTCTACTTGATAGTAAGGGAGAAGGTCTTTTACTTTATGTTCACTAAAATAATAAGCAGTATTTATATTGTTCTCTATTAAGAACTGCTTATAGGGGAGAATATCGAGCTTAGATATATGAGAATTAAGTTCAACTACGTTCTTAGGATACCTTGGTTTACTACTTCGGACATTCAAAATAATGCTACGTAGTGAAACTCTAATAGTGGTAAATAAGGAAACTAAGAAGCTTAACTCATCTGTACGACCTTTTGTAAGCGAGTTTGAGATAAGGTTTAAAATGATATTTTTATATTCCTCGTTTAGCTGCTCATTTGCTGAAATGTTGCCTAAAAGGACAATAAAGTTTTCAAAGTCTTGGATGGAGTTCTTATCCATTCCTTCTAGGGAAATATTTTCAATTTGATTAGTTAAATCTTGTAGGTTTGTAGTGAGATCATTTTGTAGAGATGATTTGACTTCTCGTAGTATAAAATTTAATTCATCGCTAGAAGCTAAGAGCTTATTTATACTCATTTCAATTGTAATCATTTGCCTAGAGAGGGTATTGAGGTCTTGAAGTGTTTCTAGTCTTTCTTGCTCTTTACGAATCAGGATGTTCTTTACTTTTTTCAGTTTTGTGACCTGTAATCTATAAGAGTCTAACCGTCTTTCAACCTCTCTTATTTTAGATAATGGCGGTGAGTTGCAATCAAAAGCGACCGTCATAGCTTCAATGAAGGGGTTATATAAAATGAAAATTATTAAAATTGATATAGAGCTTTTCAAGTATACCTCTTCGTTCCTATGAGTATTTCTTAATAAATGAGTCATAGCATAGGTGTATGTTGCGATGCCCTGTAGGGGTAATCTTTACCCATACGGAGCACTTAAGGAGAAGAATCAGCTAGATTATTTAAGTAGGTTCTTAATAAACATTGGGAATGTGATTATTAAAAATCCCGGTAATTTTTCCATAGGGAATAGTCTTATCTGTTTTAAGAATAGGGTTGGCCGACAAGATAACCATTTTCTTTTGCAGCGGCCGCGTATCTTGAGTTTCTTCTAAGTAGCTGGCCGTACAAAGAGTGGTCGACTTCATTCCTCTTTTAAGAGAGTCCTTTGTTACCGGAATAAACTTTTCGCCAGATGTTGTGCCAGAAGTTGTTGCTAGGTAGAGGGGAATGCCAGGCCAAAGAATGTCTTCTTGTCCTCGTTGAATTTTTTCGATCCAGGGAAGCAGTTTTTCATAGTTATGAATAGGAACTTGTTTTCGGTATTGATGATAACTCATACCTGGTTCTATACCGTGAGCAGAGCCAAATTCAGTTTTTGCCCCCATCTTAGTCAATGTAGAGAAGACCTTATCTTGCTCACTACAAGCTTCAATTTTCCACTTTTCGATTGAACGATGAACGTATCCAAAATACTTTCTAATGGTAAATAGGCTTATATCTTCAATAAACTTCACTAACACATCCTTCTGTGCACCAATTTGCTGGAGGTTACCAAGAAATTCTTGAATGTGCATCGGGGTATAAGACTTTTTATATTCTTATGCGTTGAGTCGGTTTGTTGTAATTATTCCACTTTTTCTCTTCGGAGCGATGATGAAAAGTTTAGTAAAATTAAAAAAATAAAGGTACCGAATTATGAATATACCGCTACTGGAAAGTAAACTATCTTTAAGTGAGGCCTATCTTTTGACCAAAGTCTCTATAAGACGACTTACTTGAAAGGTTATCGGGCTTCGATTTACTTTTCGAAACGGTCTCAGCGCTTACTCCAAGGCCATCGACAATTCTATTCATAAAATTAAAAAGAGCACAAACTGTAGCGCTTATATGAATAGCTTCTTCTGGCCAGCCAGCTTTAAGGATGTCATCAATATCTTCTTGAATAATTTTACTAGGTGTTAGGGTGAGCTTTTTTACATATTTCAAGATTGGAACTAATTTCTTGTCTATTTTAGCACTATCAATGTCTGCAATTAACTCAAGAAATACAGACTCTTCTATATTATATAAACTGGCTATTCGCACGTGTGAACCAAAGCAAAATTGGCAACCGTTTAAACCCGATACAAAGGCCGCAATAAGCTCACGCTCTCCTATCGAAAGAACTGAATCTTCCCGTAAAATGATGTCATGAAACTCAAGAAGCTGAGTAACACCAGCTGGAAATGCTCTAAAAACATCTGCAAGATGAGACTTCTCAGGTAAACTTTTTAAATAGGCCATTAAATCATCCTTTTGTACTAATTTTCTGGAGGTTACCAAGAAATTCCTAAAAATGCATGGGAGTATAAGACTTTTTATACTTTAGAGTGAGCTTTAAGCTGTTAAAATTATTGATTTTCTAGTGTGTTAGAGATGTAAGAGTCATAGAAAGTTTACACAAAAGAGCACTTAGCCTTTTGAAGTCTATAGTCTTCTTGATTGAGGTAAGCACTTTAAAGTCTTTATTTGAATTTTTAAATAGAGCATTGTATGAAGTAGCGCTACTGAGGAGTAAAAATGTTTAAAAGCATATCACCATCTCTAGTATTAATAACGGCAATCGTTGTGAGTTTATTCTACGGCTGTGGCAATAGCCAAAAGGCAGTAGAGCCTTGGACTATTCCACCTCAAGTTGAGCGGTATTATATCGCAGGAGATCCCTTACAACTTATTGAAGGTGCAAAACTTGACTTAGAACTTCCTAAGCTTGATCAATTCATGACCCAATTTGATGGGTACTATAACCACCATAAGTATGATTTTGTAAAAAGGCTGAAAATTAGGGAGAGGGGAAATGTTGAAGATGGTCAGGAAGCCCCTAGTGGAAGAAGCTCGGGAAGCTCTAGTCGTGGCGACTATTCCTTTCATTCTGTTATAAAGGGAAAGACTCTATACTATAAAACCAGAACAAAGCTAACAACTCTTGTTTTTGATATCACCGAAAATGAAGATCTTATATTAAGATCAGTTCAATATAAGAATAGTACATTTACAGCTGCAGAGTTAATTCACTTCAGCCTTGATCTTAAGACAAATAAAGTCTTTAGCCTTCTCTTTCTTACTTCTAATGGAAAATCAGGAAAGACATTAGTGCAGTTAACTTTCAGTAAGTATGATGGAGTTTCAGAAACAAGATTAATTGGTAACGATGCACCTTATCTTGGCGGTAAAGGCGTTGGCTATCGATGGGAAGCTCCAGATGAATTAAAACTTAATTTCTGTGGAAAGGATATGCTACCTTATGCAGATGACCTTAATAAAGGAATTAGGCGGTGGGAAGACGCTGCAAATGGCAGAATTAAAATTTCATCTAAGCTTTTAAGTAGTGGTTATCCTCCTTTTTCAGACCTAAACTTTCAATGCATTTATTCTGTTACTAATTACCTCACGGCCTCTGATCCTAAATTTTCGAACCCTGGCTTTGCTCTGAATTCGACTCATATCTCTACAAGTCAGTTTGTAGATTCTGATATTTTCTTGGTCTTTGCTGAGATGGAGAAGCATAGCAATAGAGACAGAAGGCTCCTAAGGCAGGTCTTCTTTAATGAAACTGATCAAGAAATTCTGAGTGGATACATAACCTAAATTATCTAACATTCAAATTGCGCCTCTTATTATTGATTAAGTCTGTCATGCTCATTTTATCGTGCCAGGTACGTGGGTTAAAAATTTTCAATATAGGGTAAAGGTCGAATTACCGTCCGTTCCGATATTTTGCCCACAATAATTTATAATTTCATGTTCAACGATACTGG
>CALHBL010000299.1 GCA_937930825.1 uncultured Bacteriovoracaceae bacterium | reverse complement strand
GTCAGTACTCTTGCTGGAGAGTGGGGTCCTGGAGTGGACTCCTATGCATCTATTGAAGAGTGCATTGATTATAATGAAGGCGCGGCGGTGAGTCCTATCTCTTACACGGCCCCTTCAATGACCCAAGTGATGACCGAGAATGCAGGCTACGATTATGTCTTCTATGCTGGAACTTATAGAGTAGGGGAGACCTATGATTTCTCATTAAGTCTTAATAATATAACAACAGCTCCTGCAGAAGTCGTAGGTGAAAGCTATACTGGTGATACAACAGATATTGTTCGTCAGGCCGCGATCACTATAGGTCCTTGGAGTGATCTATCCTCCTATTCCTTTACATTTAATCCGCTTGCTATTCAAACATATGAAACGACCTTAGCGATCACTTATAAGAATGGTCTCACTGAAATTACCGATATAAACACACTGACTCGCTCGGAGAATACATCTGTCTTGAAAGTTAAAATAATTGCCAAGGCAGTTGATTCTGATAAAGGCAACTATAGCTTAGATGTTCAAGACTATGTTGTTACTTACGATCCCATAACAGAAGTTGTTGATGACTCGACGACTTCTGGCGCTCCTGCTGCTACTAATACTTACCATAACTCTGTAAATGCCAGTGAAAGTCTAAGCTTTTCAGCAATCAAAGGCTCTGAGGTCTATGCTAAGAAGATTCTAACAATCACCAATAATGGAGCGAGCACCTTAGACTCAGTTAGTTTCAATCTTAAGAATGGAATTAGGGATATTGTTTCAGTTAATAGTGGTCCAGGCTTAGGTTATTCTATAGAGTCCAATACTTGTGTAGAGGCAGATATTCCTGCAGCGGGAAGTTGCTCAATTGAAATTCAGTTCAAGGCCGGAATAAATGAGCCGTTGGAAACAGAAGTTATAGGAAGTATTACCTATGATCTAGGAAGCGATCAGTTTCAACAAGATAACTTTAATATTAGCTTTCAAGCCGCAGATCCGGCATCACTTGTTGCCTTTAACACTAATCTTAACTCTAACTTTCAAACTGAAAATATTTTTAATGAGCTGGGCGCGACCATCCAGAACTCCTACAAATTAGACCTTGGTGTCTGCTGTGATCTGGGTCATACAACAGTTTCAAATTTTCCCGTTGAGCAAGAAAGTTTTCTTGCAGTAGAGATGAAGAATACATCCTTAGAAAAGGCCAGCTTACTAAGTCAATGGGAGGACTTTGGTGGTGGAGCCCCACTTCCAGCGACTGCTAAAGTAACTATTTATGATAGTAATGGAATGACGGTTGATGCTAATAGGGCCTGCTTCTTTGGAGATGATGAACTTGATGGTGGTGTTCCTGCAGATAAGAAAGGCTTTAATAGCATTAGCTTATCTCCTTGTCTTTTGGATTTCTACCTCGACCTAGAGGATGAATTCTTTAATGGAGATATAAATAAGGCCATTCGGTATATAACACTTAGTTATTATAATAACGAAAGGTCCGGCACTGGAAGTATTACTCTACATTGGCTTGGCTTTATTGAGGCCAATCGTTCTAGCAGCGTAAGTTCTGACTTAACAAATGTAGAGGCCTCTTCTGATGGTACTATCTCTTTTGACTTCGATGTTGCGTCACCTGAAAACCCGAGTTGGGGACCTATTACGGGCTATAGAGTATTCTATTCGGCCACTAGATCTCCGCTAAACTATACCAATATTTATAGCGGAGGCACTCCTTTTACAGATAGTATAACTAATAGTATTACCCTTACCGGACTTAACCCTGGTAGGTACTACTATTTGAAAATTATGGCGCTCAGGTCCTATGGTGGAAATACATACTTAAGTGCGATTGAGAGTTTGGGTCTTTTAGACACTGTGGAGATTATTGTGCCTCCGAGTGATTATTTCTATAGTTATGATCTCCAGGCCGTGGTTTCAATGGACTTAACAAGCGGTACCGGAAGTAAGAGTGACGCTATTACTGCTTGTAGTGGTGAGCGTCTGTCCATCACAGAAAATGGGACTATTAAAAACTTTCCTTTAAGTTTAATCAACTCGGATATCTATAGTTTGATCGAGAGTAACTCAGAAGAGTATAGTAACTATTCCTTTGAGTTCTATCCCCACTGGATGAGTGATGCTCCGGTTGATATATCTCCCCTATTTGCTGACTTTAACTGCTCTGAAACACAGGGCAACGATGGATCAGAAAAACTATATATAAAGAGTTGCTCTGATTGTTCTTGTAATGATTTATCTCTTCTTAGGGGAGGGGATGGAATTGACTTATTTCCTAATGGATACACCTACGTAGAGGGAGAGAGTTTTGATGGGTTATACCGCTGTTATATGGCCCAGTAAGTGTAAGGAAACATATTCCATCACAGGATATATTTTAAATTAATCTGTAGTATAAGAATATGATATTAAGAATCTCACTCTCAATTTTCTGCCTTCTCGTAAGTCAATTATGCTTTTCTCAAAAAGAAGATGGCCCTCTTAAGTATAGAATCTCACTATCTTTTGACTTCGATGATCAAATTACTAAAGAGCAGCGTAGTTCCATTAAAAAAGATTTCTATGAAATACTGATCTCCACTAAGCGGTTTGACTTTATTCTAGGGTCAAATAATGCGATTGATACTGTTCATTTTAAAGTGACGTTTGGCAAGAATTTAAAAATGCCCCAGTATTATGCTGCTGAAATGAGCTTGGTCACAAGTGATGGGAAGATCATTAATAAAGAAATAGACAGAATACTAATTCCAGAAAAATTAAATCTTGAAGCGCGAGAACTCTTTTTAAAGCTCTTTCTTGGAAATTACTATAATGCTACTGAAAAAAAAGTGATTAAGAATAAACTCTCATCAAAAGTAGAGAAGGTCTTAAAGAAAATGAGAAGAAGGAATGCTCTAAAGAAGAAAAAGAAAATGATGGGCGAAGAGGAAGTACCAGATGAAGAAGAAGAAGAAGAGCCTAGCATTGATGAGATAAATGAAAATAATGTCAAAAATAATAAAGCTGGTGATAGTAAAGATGGTGATGAGACCAATAGCGCCAAAATTTCTAATTTTGAAAATAGCCCGGACTTAGATTTAAGTAAGACCATTCAGAAGAAAGCTAAGAGACGTGGAGTGATGCTTTTTAATAGCTCTCTTTTGATGAAACTAGGTCATGAAAGGGAAATTGTAAAAACGAGTAGCGTTGCAAATGTGGAGACTAACACTTCTCGGCTAACTGTAGGAGTACAAGGATTTTTAGAAAAAGAAGGTGGCGGTCAGGTCCTTCTTGATGGAGAAGTTGGCATAGTGATGGGGGGCCATGAGTTTGGTTTTAGGCCAAAATTTAATATACTCGGGGGCTATTTATTTAGGCCAGGGCAAGACTTTCTTTCGATAGGGCCAATACTAGAAATAGGAACCTTTAACTTTGCTGGGCTGGCCTTTAGGGGAGATGGTATTCGCAGATCTACTCATAAAGGGATTTTGGGCGGTGTTGGTGCTTCTCTTAAACTTAGAAATATATTAGAGCGATTTGTTATCAATGCGGGATACCTGACTACTTTGATAACTTCTGCCAGTTTTGGGGACTTGGATTCAATTGCAACTAGTGGGTCAAAAGTAATACTGGTCGGCTCCGCTCGGGTATATAAGAATTACGGAGTTGGTCTAAAGTTCACTTCTCTTGATATCGAAAGCTCCTCTATTGAAGGAGATATTTCTAATTTTTTGATTTCTGACACTTCTGGAAGTGTATTCGCAACTTATAAGTTCTAAAGTTTACTGGTGTGGAATGAATTACCACCTAAAAACAATCCATTATAAAGAGTACAATAGTATTTATGAATAATGATCTTAGAGATAAATTCTATAGGGTTGAGCAAGCTCTAGAAGGAAGACCAAGCAATGACTACCTCGAGTCAGAGGTTCTCTATTGCAATAAGAATAGTGATATTTTAAGACGATTAAATGAAAATGAAATTACTGTTATTCTTGATGGCCTCAAAAGTGCGGTGCATTCAATCTTTAAAGATCATTTTGTAGAGTTGCATCTCAGCTTTGCACCCGTTGTTTCCAATAAGATAAAGTACGATCGTATATTAGAGGAGCTCTTTAGCAAATTGCTACAAGTGAATAAAGAGCTAGAAGAAAAAAAGCTTATCGGAAATAGAATTCAACTTAGCTTAACTCCTAATAACTGCTTCATTCAAATAGTCTCGCTTAGGTCTATGAAGGGCAAGAGTTTTAGATTAAAGCAGTTGAGTTTTCTTAGCAAGGAGAGCTTCAGCTACTCCAAGGTTAAAGCTTCCTATGATATTTATAATTTTAAGTACAATCTGACTTTAGGCAAGAAGGCCCAAGAATTAAAAACCACTAATATCAATAATGACACTAAAAGAAGAGAAGACAGACATGCTCTATAGAACTTTCTTTGTGATAACTTTCCTCTTACTCTCTATACAGAGTAGTTTTACCGCCAACATCGGCAGTGGCAAAGAGACGCCTCAAACAAGTAAAGAGTTGGAGCTTCTAAAAAGAAGTCTGCAGGCTAAATCTAGTGAAACGATCCATAAGATTAAGTTAGACTTAATCCAATCAAGAGATTTCTTACAGGCCCGGCGCTATAGGATCCACCGATCATACTCAAGTCTAATTGAATTAATTGATAATGGCCTCTTTAAAGAGGATCTTGCAGCATTGAGAGGGAAGTTAGATAACCTCTACTTCTATGTGAATTCTGTAAAGGGTATGAATATTGTAATTGTCAATCGAGTGACTCCTTACCTAACGAAGGGGATGGATCTGATTGATAGGGTGATAAGAAGAGAAAAAAAATTACTTAACTCAGAACGATCACTCCTTGTGAGTAAGAGTAAAATTGCTAGTAGGGAAGTTCGTTTACACAGAGATCGTGCTGAGACTCTAGCTAAGAGAGTTGACAAGTTAAAGGAATCAGGAACACCTTGGGGATACTTGCTTGGTGGGTTGCTTATCATTCTCGTTGCGCTGAGCTTTATTGCTCATAAAGCTCTTTCAAAGAAAGAAAGCATGGCAGTTAAGTCAAATGAGCAAAGTGAAGTTAACAGAGAAATCGTTGACGATTTTTCGGTTCTCAATGAACTAAGCAATTGTGCAATTATTGAACTTGATCGTTCTGATAATATAGTACGCACAAGTAAAACTGCTCAGGGGTGGCTGGAAGATAGTGCAAAACTCGGCACAAATTGGCAATCCTATCTTAAAACCTTCTTCTATAAAGATGCATTGAGCTCTAAGTGGGCCGGAGGTTATAGGCATCGCTTATATCCTGAGTACCTCTTTCGTGTTTCCTATAAATCGAATAAGAGGTTGGTTAAGAGCTATGTTGAGGTTGAAAGGCTCAATGTTAGCGAAGTCGTCGCGGTAGGTTCCTTGAGCTATAGAAAAGATTTTCAATCAGATACTTACGAAGTACTGGATTTGGCCTTAATGAGTTTCTCTGGTAAAGGATGTGATAAGCTTCCCGCCCTGATCTTAGACAGTCTTAATATTAAGGCCAATACCTATCAACTCTATCTCAATAGTATGGAGGCCAGAAATCTCTTTCTCTCTTATTTTCTTATTTTAGATGCTGTTGTTAAAGCGAATTCAGATTTGGTCCTCAATGAAGTAAAATTGAGTCGCGATGTAAATGGTTTGGTTACCATGAATTCAGTACTCGATGGCGGCCATCTTCTCAAGTATGATTTTTCTAATGATATTAAAGGTGGTGTCAGCCAAAGAGTTCAGGCCATCGAGAGTCGCTTTGAAGCTATTTGTGAATCTGTCACAATAAAGAATCTCTCAATCAATCATGTTCGGAAAGTAAGCGTGGAGGTTACTATTAGAGACCTTCATACTTACTTTGATAAAATCCAAGACGTTGGTCAAAAAGGACTATCACTCAATGGATAAATTGGTCAAACCATTCATCATAATATGCCTCAGCGTTTTGAGCTCTAATCTGTTTGCGGTTGATAATAAGTATCATAGTATGCTCACCTATAATTTTGGAATGGCCAATATTTCTGTAACTGAAACTGAAGCTGGTACAAAAGCGACAGATGACAGTATCTCAGTGGAGGATACCTCTTCTGCTTCAAGCAGTGCAGTCAGCGCTATGAGCTTTCAACTTAGTTATGAATTTGGTGACAATGCAAAATTGAGGTACTTCGTTAAAGGCACTGCCCCTCTTATGGCCGGAACTTCAACAGGGGTTTTTGGTGGGGATTTTGGCTTCAATTACTACTTCAATAA
>CALHBL010000298.1 GCA_937930825.1 uncultured Bacteriovoracaceae bacterium | reverse complement strand
GTGGCCCAGAGTTTAACAAAGAGAAGTGACGTTGAAGATATTAAGAAGTTCTTCCTAGGTTACGGTATTAATTTAAAAGGTTTATTACTAGAAGAGAAAACATCTCTTGAGAAGGACGGTAAAAATACAATAGATCAAAGTGAAGAAGTAAAGGAAGTTATAAAGGCCAAAACTAAGAAGAGTGTTTCTTGGTGGCAAAGGTTGTTTAAAAAGAAATGAAGAAGTTTAGCATTGTTCTCCATGAAACAACGATAATTAACTTTCCATTCTTTTGGAAGTTGATGAATCGTTATAAGTACGTAACATTCGTTGCGCCTGTTTTAGTGATATTCTATGCTTCTTATTTCTACTCTATTCAAAACACAATCTATGTTCAAACGAGTACTTTTAAAAATATAGTAGGAGATCAAGAAGGGGCGGCCGGAGCAATTGCAAGTGTTCTCGGAGAAAAATCAAAATCATTAAGCCAAAGTGAAGTTTCTGGTATTATAAAATCTCTAGACTTTCAGCATGATTTTTCTGTGGCATTGTTCAACAATCCTGAATTTTCAAAATTAGACTTATCATCAATTAAAGATAAAAAGTCTTTTGATATGGATACTTTTCTTGCGAACTGTGCTGGTAAGAAAGAGTGTATTCATAAGAAGATTCGTTCTTCCATTTTTAGTAAAATGTCTATAAATGGAAATAGATCAATTAAAGATAGCTATATTCTCAAAGTCGTTTCTAAAGATAGATTTACAACTACACTTATATTAAAAGAAGCAAAAAAAGCTGTTTTTGAAACAAGAATTAAAACGATTCAACTTAAACTCACACAACAAATTAAATTATCTGAAGATCTAATTAAAACGAAGAGAGATGAACTAAATAATGTAAACCTTGGGCAATTAATAGAGCGCAAGAAGAGCTTAGAAAATCAAGTTGATTCAATGGATCACAAGGTGAAAAATTTATCGCAGTATCTCCAATCTCTTAAAATCAAACTGGCATTAATGGAAACTAAAGTTAAGGAGACCAAGAAAGTCACTAGCGGCAGAAGGCGTAATTCTTCGAGTAAGGCATTGACTCTTCGAGCTCAGAAACGCTTAGAAGAAAAAATAAGAAAGCTGGAAAGCGATATCGCTGCTATTAAAGTTGTTGCAAGTGAAATTTCAAATGAAGATGAAAGTATTATGCAACAGTTGGAGGCTGAACTAAAGAAAGAAAAGCTTAAACTGGCGAAGCAGAGAACTTCGGGACGTAGTATTGCCAATGAAATGAACTTCTATAACCGTAAGGATGGTGAATCTAGCTATACTGAATTTGATTATAAAGTAGCAAAAAAACAGTTCGAAAAAACTGAGATTGATTATGATCGTGTCATTATCGAAAAAGAAAAACTTCTAACAGAACTTTCTGAGCTTGATATTAAATTAGAAGTAATTAAGCCAAGTTTAGAGTATACTCAGCTACTTGAGAGTAAGGTTATTCAATTGAAACTTTTGAACTCTACTGTTGTGAGTGATCTTATTTTTGAAAAAGAACTTGGCGGTATGAAAGGATTTAAAGAGCTTGGTAAATCTAAAGTGATTCTATTCTCAATTGTTGCAAGTACCCTTCTGCTTATTCTTATTACTCTTTGTATTTATTTCTTCGATGATAGAATCTATGATCAATTTGAGTTGTCCAAGAGCTTCGAGGATTTAACTATCATTGGAAATACCCCTGATTTTGATTAAGAGCTTTATCATGAATCTAATTTCTTTTTGATTATAGAAACAGACCATGCTAGCAATGGGAAAGAAATTGTAATAAGAATATCTTTAACAGCTTCAACAATAGAGGCCGTTAAAGAGAAGCTATCAAATACCTCTTTGGCAACGGCTATTAGGAAGACTAAACAAAGAACTTTAAAGTGGGTATGTTTCTTTTTTAGAAGAATTACTGAGAGAATGAGACCGATGACAGAGTGGAGCACTATATCTAATGGTAACCAGCCAAAGAGTTTAGTTCGAGAGATAAACCCTAAGAACTGATGAAGTAGTAGATTGAGCTCAGTCATAATCCTGACCTTTTTAGTGTGCATAAGAATTACTATATTACTAAGGATAGTATCTCTTATAAGAAAAGAATACTTGGAATCTTTTTCTTTTTTCTCTATGATTGTAAGATGAATATATTAACTAAAACATCATTAATAATAGTACTCCTCAATCAGCAAGTTCTTTCAAAAACTCCAGTAGTTAAAGAAATTACTAAGAAGGGTTACAATATCCGAGAATTGGCCCTTCCCTCTGAAGTTGATAAAATAAGTAAGCAAAGTGGTTCTATTTACTATTCACCTTCGGTGAAAGGAAAGGTATTAATTCCAGTACATTTCTGGGGGTCGATTACTAAAACTGGGCTCCATTTTGTGCCACTTGATACAAATCTAATAAATGGGATCTCCCTCGCAGGAGGCCCAAATAGTAATGCTGATTTAGATGATGTTCGCATTACATCTAATAGGGATGGAAAGAGAGAGTCTTTTCAATTCGATTTAAATGAGGGCGGAGAGTTGGCCTTAGAAGATTTTAAGTTAAGACCAGGTGATACCGTTTTTATTAAGAAAGATACTTTTACTGAAAGTAGAGGGTACTACACAAGTTTAATAGGAGTAGTTGCAACTATTCTCAGCAGTATTTTAGTCTATAGAGAAGTTAAGAAGTAAAAAATTATGCTTTAAGAATTTCTTGCCACTGATCCGAACACTTCTGCCAATCATAATTATTCAACACAATTCTTCTCTTTTCAAAGTGCTCTAAGCGTTGTTGGTCATCAAGAATTTTAAGACTAGGGATTGTTGCATCAAAGGTATTAATAAGCTCAACTCCACTGGTGTTCTTTATAAGCTCTGTAGCACCAACCTTATCTTCACTAACAAAAACTCTAGTGCCGCTAGCGTAGGCTTCCATAACAACAAGTCCAAAGGGCTCAAAACTTGTGGGAAAGATGAATCCATCACATATATTAAAGAAAGCGCCAATTTCAGTAGTGAAGTCTATGTGAAAGAAGTTATCCTTATTCGGTAAGCTAAAGAAACTTCCTCTTTCTCCTTTTCCAATAACGATAAAATTTGTCTCATCTTTAACTTTTTCTACTATTGAAGGAAGCCCTTTTCTTTCATAGGCGCCAACGAAGAGAAGGATTGGGCGATCTTCATGGAGCATACTCAATTGGGGGTATTTTCCTTTTAGATCACCAATTCTTGATGCCCTATTCTCTTGAGTCTTTGGCCCAAAGGTTTTGATATCAGCAGATGAATAAGCAACAGCATAGTTCTTCTTTGGTATCTTATAATTTTTAACCAGATTGTCGGCCATAAACTGACTCAAGAAGACAAAGGAGAGGTTCTCTCTTCTGTAATATAATTTTTCACATA
>CALHBL010000297.1 GCA_937930825.1 uncultured Bacteriovoracaceae bacterium | reverse complement strand
TTGAGAAGCTTTGACTCACAATAATTCACTATTAATTGTTCTAAAGGATTTTTCAACAAACGCATTATCATAACAACGTCCTTCTCAGCACACACCTCATTTAATTTTATATTTTTTTTAAATATTCCTAAAGCGTAGGCTTTTTGCATTGAACTCCTTGATAAAAACTGTTGGATTTTCTCTAGCACAAAAGAAGATCGACTTTATACAAATTATAATATCAAGCAAGGAATTACACCTCTTATAGAAAGCGAAAAGTTAAACTGAAAATATAACGCTCTTTGAATGAAATTCAGCTGCACCACTAGCGTCGAGCATACTTAAAGACTCACAAAAAGACTTAGATACCCGAATGGTATTAAGACTCAAGCGAGGCGTACTGCTTGAACTACTTTCCAGTGGTAATGTATAGAGTCGTGAAGTAGGCCACCCCGAAAGGAATAGCAAAGATATTCACAACGGGAATTGACATCAAGGCCAAGAAACCTGCCCCAACTAAGACATAGGGAATAAGATGGGCACGAAGAGCGGCAACACACTCTTTGGCCGTCATATTCTTGCGTGACCATGAGTAATCCAAGAAGCTTGCGGCCATAAGAATTGCTGATATCAACAAAGCAATTGGCGCTAGAATAGGAATAAAGCTAATAAAGAAGCCAAATAAGCTTAGAGCGACGATGAGGATAATCTTCTTCATTTCATTGAATAAAGTCATTCCTAAATTACTAAGTAAGTGCTTAAAAGAGACTGAGGCATCATCGGGAGTTTTTCCGATCAGCGCTTTTTCAACTCTACCAGAAATAATATCATTGAATGGACTGGCTATAAGGGAGACGATTAAGATGAAAGTCCAGCTCACTAGGAAGTAGAAGATCACCGTAAGTAGACCTACGATAATATAGTAGAGAAAAGAAGACCACCCACCTGAGCTAATAGAGTTTTCAATCCACTCCTTTCCCATTTCTAGTAAATCAGTAAAGAGGTATCTGCCTAAGAAGAAATAGACGAGGCCGCCAATTGTGACCGGGGCCATGGAGAAGATAGGAATCCACTTATCTTTTTTGAATGTTGAAAGGGATACTCCGATACTTGAAAAAATATTCATCACTAAGCCTTTTCCTAAATTAGTTCTTCTAACTTCTTAATATGTACATCCCATTTTTCAGGATTGGAAAACTTAAATTGAGCAAGTTCTTTAAAATCTTCAAGTTTACAGTCACTTCCTATTGCACCCACAAGTTTTACAAAGCGTTTCCAACTCAAAAACCTCAGCAGTATATCAGATTCAACCCCTGCTTTCTTGCAGCGAAGAATTTTATCCTGGGCCTTAAGAATCATTCCTCTTGCACCTGCAAGGTTATCATCCCTGTGGTGAAGCAGTGCCGTCGCAACTTGAATAATGACCCAGTACACAAATCTTGTGGGGTCTCCCTGATCTTCCAACCAGTGATCCTCTAGCTCCTCATGGCACTCCCACCAAAATTCCCTATTGTAGAGAGTGATGCCTTCCTTCACTTTCTTTAAATGTGTAACCGAAAACTGATTACTGCTATTGGACATTCTCTTACCTTTTAGGGTTACTCTACGATGAGCTTACTTTAATACATTTCACTGAGAGCTTATAGGGCAATCACAATTATAAATGAGTAAAGTTTGAAATAAAAGTTAGCTAGAGAAACATTTTTTTACTCTAAAACTTAAAATTTAATATCAGTTTAAGTCAGATATCTTAATTAGATACTTTTACAGAGAAAAAAAAATTTCAGTATCAAACTGGCACTTTTTCCTAGTAGCATCTTGCCACTTTTTAATATTTTAATAAAAAAAACCACAACTCAAATAGAAAGCGCCAAGCATTAAGTAAGTGATAGCAAGCGATTGAAGCTGTTCGAAAAAGTAATACTTAAAAAATATACACGTAAATAATTTTTGAATAGTCTAGTTACAGATCCTAACAAAGGGACCAACCAAAAGGGAAAAGAGATGAACGTAAAAACAATGATCACAGCAATTGCAATCCTAGCGACTTCAGCTTCTATCGCTGCACCGATTGGAGGACCTGGTTCAGGTGGAAATCTTCCATGGAGAGCTAGCGCGGACATTGTTGGAACAGGTGGGGCTTCAGGAATTGTTATTGTAACCGCGACTTACGCTGAATGTAGTACAAACCTTGCAAATAGTATGGCATATAATATTGCAAACAATGGTGTTACTTTTGAAAATATTCAGGGTTGTCACTACCTTCCTCCAGTTCATAATGGTGGAAATGGCCTGTACTTAGAGTATAACGTGAGTGCTATGGCACAATTAAGTGAAGCCGTTCGACAGCTAGAGAGAAAGCATCAAATTCATAAATTTACTCAAAGTGTAGAAAAAGTAACACAAAAGATTTTAAGAAAAAAAAATAGAAGAGAGTATTATTAAGTTCAAGGATAGGGGTGCAAATAGCGCCCCTACTTTTCGCTCACACAAGTTAGTTTAACTCTAGTAAAAAATATCACGTCACAGCACAATACACAGGCCCTTCATCTTCCGGCCAATGATCCTTTAGCTCCTCACCAAAACTACCCATTATAAAAAGTTATACCCTCTCTAACCTTCTTTAGGTGCTCTACTAAAAACTCATTACTCTGCCTTATATTACCCGGCCTTTCAGGCTAACATACTGAATATAGGTTAGTTACGAGCCTAAATACTAGGATTGGGATCTTTAACAAAAAAGTTGAGAAATAGATAAGAAGTTGGCCTCTTCCCTTGATTTTGAGATAATTGTTTTGCAAAAAATAATTATAAACCCAAGGAAGGGCCACCATGAGATTACCTAGATTTATATCAAAAATCAGCC
>CALHBL010000296.1 GCA_937930825.1 uncultured Bacteriovoracaceae bacterium | reverse complement strand
AGAGCTTAAAGTGCAAAAACTCGTTGCAGCGATTCAGGCGATTGGCAGAAGTCGAGATAATGCTTGGAGGAAGATGTGGCCTTTAGAAGTACGTATGAAAACAATTGAAGACGAGAAGACAGAACTTAATGAGCAGAAGAAAGAGTTAGAGCCAGACTTAAATTGGAGAAACTTTACTTGCTTCTATGAGAAAAGACCTCGCCGCGGTAGTAACTATGACTGCCGAGTAGCTAAGGAAGGTGCTTTTTCTAAACGTAAGAGACCAAGAAGTTGTAAAGACTTTCTCTCCTTTAATTTTACCTACAACGACGATCAAGGTGAAAGCCAAACAAGCTTTGAGTCTGCAAAGACCAGTTGTACTGCCATAGCCCCACAGCTGGAGCAGATAGAGCTACTCATCACAGCTTTAAATCAGGAATTTGATGAACTGAATGAAAAATTCGAGCCTCTCTCCTCTATTAGACAATCAGGGGAAGGTATCGTTCTTGATCTCTTACAGACAGCAGAAAGGCACACCCTCGCCATAGGAAGCCCTGAGGTTTATGTTGCCACTGGCTCGACGATAGAAAAACCTAATAACCAAAATATTCTCAGTGAGGTTGTCATCAACTGGGAAACTAAAGAGGTGGAAGTATTTAAACTCTTTATTGAGTTTGGCCTCAATTATTCTGGTGGAGTTAACTCACTTGAGTACTCCATCGCCAATGGAAGAATCCAAGAGATGAAATTAGAATTTGTTGACGGCAACCCTAAAGCAGTTTTCAAACTAGTGACTGATGATTTTTGGATAGAGTGTGACTTAGATATCACAAATGATGACCCTGCTATGGGCTACAGAATGACAGGAGAAGTCTTTGCTCACTACCCTGACAACTCAAAGACTCGAGGCGGTATGAGGCTTGAATTCAACGCTAAATAAAGGGAGTTGCTAGACCATTCTAAAAGTTTGCCTTGTCAAACTTTTAGAATTCCATTATATTTTCGCTATGTACCAAGATTCCCAAGCACTCTTTATTCAACCGCGCTTCAAGCTTATTCTCATTGCAACTGTGCTCGTTCACCTTTTCTTTATAAGCTATAAACTTGGTGGCAAAGAGCTCATTATATCAACAGGTCAAATCACAAAGAACTTATCCGTAAAAATTCTCCTCCAAGAGGCGGTCACTAAGCCTGTCCCGACGATCACTCAATCTAAGATTAAGAAGAAGAATAAGAAGGTCATCAAGAAGAAAGAGAAAGTAGAAAAGCTAATTGCTACGCCCTCAGCTAAGCCAAAAGATAGCGAAGTCATTGAACAAGCACCAACCCAAAACCCAAAACAGGCCTTCGAATCTCTTATCCAAAGATTCGTCCAACCAAACTACCCACGCCTTGCCTTAAGGCGCAGTATAACCGGAGCAGTTGTCCTTAACTTATTTATTAAGAATGATGGCTCAATAGAAAAAGCTCTTATCGCAAAATCATCTGGCCATCAGCTTCTTGATGATTCGGCCCTTAGTGCCGTTAAGCAATGGAAGTTTAGGGCGCACGAGGCACAGCGCATAACAATGGTTGAAAAACGAATAGTTTACAAGATCAATTAATAGTTTGACATGCCAAACTATTCTCTATAAAAAATCTCCACCCTAGTTTATAATCTATTAATGGAGAAAAAATGAAAATTTCAATCCTGGCAGGCCTAAGTCTTGCCGCTTTAAATATCCAAGCAACAACCATCTATAACGACGCTCTTCAAACACTCAGTAGTGCCCCTTTGGCCATAACTTCCACCATGGATGGCGCGCCAAGTACTTATGAGTATACTTCTCAGTTTACTCCTGGCAGTTCAGTCTCATATACCGGACAGGTATTTCGCCAAATTCTAATTTCAGACATCAAAGATCGTATGAGCTCAGTGAGAAGAGGCACTTACTTAGGGACATTGGAAGATGCTAAGAATATGCTTCAAAGCTATTATAACTATAATGAAAATACAGGTTTAACTGGAACTGGTGTCATTGATGGGTTCTTTGAATTTAACTTGGGGGCAACTTTTATGAGTGGCGTTCAGGCAGAAATCACAGAAGGCTTCTTCTACTCCGATATCCAATCCCCAGGAAAGAATCTAAAATCTAAAATCGCTGGCATCGATAACCCTCTAAGAAGAGGAAAGCTTTACGGAACATCATTGGCCACAACTCCAGATGGACTTATTGGTAAGTACTTCGGTGAATATGCAGAGCTTGCAGTCAATGCTGTGATTTTCATGGCCCCCAACGGAGCTCTTGCTCCTCAGTATGTAGAGATGGCCAATACTTCAGAAACTGGAGTTGACTATGCTCAGCTAACACAGAAATTCCTTCATGGAGCAGTTTCATACTCTCAAGCTGCTAGAGATTACCTCTCTACTGACCTTGGTGCGTCTAAAGGTCTTAATGCTGACAATACAAAACCGGCCGCCCAAGGAGCGACTTACACGGCCCTTGAACATCACTTTGATGAAGCCTTTGGCTACTTTGGTTTTGCTCGTGACTTCGCAAAATATAGCGATGCTGAAGCAACTTCTGGTCGCTCCCATGACTCAAATGACGATGGTCTTATCTCGATAAAAAAAGAGGTTAACTTAGGCTTTTCTAAGAACACATCAAGATTTGATCTCAGTGCAAGAGATGGTCTCGTTGATCTGTCCAATGAAGCTATTACAGCTTTCCTAAAAGGACGTGAACTCATAACAAAGAAACCCCAAGGCTACCTCCCCTACGTTGCCGCACAAGCGAAAGTTGGTCTAGCTG
>CALHBL010000295.1 GCA_937930825.1 uncultured Bacteriovoracaceae bacterium | reverse complement strand
ATTGCCCTCACGAGCGCTCCCAACCAAAAGCGCAACTGCGTTGACCCTATTGAAGATTTTAGTTGCACTCTTGGAGGCTATTATAAGAAGAAGACCGCAAAGAGAAAGAGACAAGGAGCCGCTCTAAGAAAGATTTTCTCTGCAGACTTCGGAACTCCGGCCTGGCAACTTATTCATCAGTCTCAAAAAGATATAGCCGAACTTATTGCTAAGAAATCAGCGGTTCAGCCTAGTCGTATAAAAAGAGCAATACTAGAAATTAAGAGGGCCTGTCGCCGAGAGAAACTCCTTCACTCCAAGGATTCAACTTCACAAGTGACCCTCGATCAATTAAGCTCTCTTATTATTAAAGAGGCTTCCGGCCCACGTAGGATAAGCATGTGAGAAGTCTTAGAGTTTTAGTCCTCATGCACACCGATCTTGTGCCCAAGCTCATGCCAAAGACGGTTTCAATTCCAGGAATTGAAACTCAAGGAGTATTAGAAGAGGCGCAGCGCTTAGAAACTCCATGGACTACTGAGTACGATGTACTCTATCACCTGGCCAAAATGGGTCATCAAGTAAGACCACTAGGAATTTATTCAGATCTCACTAAAATTAGAAAGGCCATAGAGGATTTCAAACCTCACTTAGTCTACAATCTCTTAGAAGAGTTTGATGGTGAATCTGTCTTTGACTCCCATGTGGTCTCTCATCTCGAATTACTCAGAACACCTTATACTGGCTGCAACCCAAGAGGCCTAATGATTGCCAGAGATAAGTCTCTAGCGAAGAAAATACTTACCTATCACAGAATTAAAACTCCTAAGTTTCAAGTCTTCCCAAAGAATAAGAAGAATACCAAACCAAAACTCTTAAAGAGTATGAACTTTCCTTTAATTGTAAAGTGCCTCGATGAGGATGCTAGCCTTGGCCTATCTAAAGCATCAGTCGTTCATAATGAAGAGAAGCTCTTTGAGAGGATTCAATTTATTCATCGTAAAATAGAAGTCGACGCTATTGTTGAAGAATTTATTTCGGGTAGAGAATTCTATATTGGAATTTTTGGTAATTATAAATTAGAACTCCTTCCAGTCTGGGAAGTTTTCTATGACAAATCAGAACGGCCAGACAAGGAGTTCTACTCCCGAAGCGCTAAGTGGAATGAGAAGTATAGACAAAGAAAGGGCATTCAAAGTGGCAAGGCCAAACTCTCCCCAGAGTTAGAGAGGAAGGTCCAAACCATTGCAAAGAAAACCTATAAAGCATTAGGCCTCAATGGCTATGCCAGAATAGATGTACGTATGGATGAGCAAGAAAATATCTATATTATTGAGGCCAATCCCAACCCTAATATTGCAATTGATGATGAGTTTGCTGAAAGTGCTCTTCATCCGGGCAAAAAAAAGAGGACCTATCACGAGGTCCTCCAAAAGATATTAAATCTCGCTCTGAAATGGCGCGAAGCCTAGTGAACAAGACTCTTCTTAATCATTTTCTTTGCTTCTTCAACTTCACACTCAAATACAAATGAGTACTCTTTTGAAACTGTCTCCAAGAGCTCATTCATGAGTTGTCTTTCAACAGCTCCCTTATCTTTTAGCTGATGAATCTCTTTAATAACACTGAGAATATTTCCTAGAGTTACTTGATTCGATCTTACCTTAGTTTGGTAACAAGCAATTCTCTCTTTTCTATTCTCATATTCTGCATGAACTTCTGATTTGCGAACCTTATCAAGAGAGCGGGCAAAGGAAACCTTCGTTGCAACTTTTCTAATTAGAATATCCGAGTCAGTTGGTATCATATTCTTCATTTTGTAATTCATACTTTCAATAGTAAAAAATGAGCGAGAAAGATCCGGCATATGCTCAACACCTACCATGCGACCAATTCCAAACTTTGGAGAAACGACAATATCGTTAGGAGAAAATTTTCTGTCTTCGAAAAACTTTACTTGTTCTTTATTACTCGCGGCTTGTGTATCGATAGGACAATCCTTTTTTACTGCAATCCATTGCGTCAGATAAGGCCTTACGCATGAATCATTGAGAGAATATTAATGGTAGCAGCAAAAAAACCGGTAAGTCCAGTGATTCCCCTTTTAAGAAAGGCCAGATGCTTTTTAGAAAAAGTTAGGGTATGAAGACACTATGAATCAACAAACAATGACAGACTATGAAAACCGCTTCGGGGCCATGGCCAGACTCTATGGAGTCGAAAAGTTTTCTCTCTTTAAAGAATCACACATCACTATCATAGGTCTTGGAGGTGTTGGCTCTTGGACTGCAGAGTCTCTGTGCCGCAGTGGCATTGGGGAACTGACACTTATCGATCTTGATGAGGTCTGCGTCAGTAACACCAACCGTCAATTGCATGCCCTAAGTCATACGATCGGAAAGAGTAAGGTCGCCGTCCTAAAAGAAAGACTGCATCAAATTAATCCTCAAATACGAGTGAATGCTATTGAGGATTTCCTTACTGAAGAAACAGTTGAATCCCTCCTCTCGAGTAAAATGACTGTCGTTGTTGATGCGATTGACTCCCTTAAGAATAAGGCGGTGATCGCAGACTTTTGTAAGAAGAAAAATATTCCCCTCGTCACTCTTGGAGGCGCTGGTGGTAAGTGCGACCCTACTAAGATTCGCATCTCAGATCTTAGTGACTCGACTCAGGACAGTCTGCTCAAGCGTTTAAAAAAGAAACTAAGAAGAGATTTTAATTTTGAAAAAACTGGACCTATGAAAATAACCGCCGTCTATTCGATTGAAAGGGCCGTTTTCCCCGATGAGTCTGGTAGCACTTGCTTTAAAAAAGATCTTAAAGATAAAACTCAAGCGAAGCTTGACTGCGCGACCGGTATGGGAACGGCGTCATTCACCACAGGAAGCTTTGGCTTTACAGCTGCAAAAGCCGCAATTGATTTCATTTGAAAACTAAAGAATATCCCTTCCTTGATTTTCACTCACACAGCTTATCAACCGAGAGTAATGTTATCACTGTACTCTCGGTAGACCTTAACTCCATTGTCAGTGAAGAAACTACATCAAGTCTCTTCTGCGCTGGAGCGCACCCTTGGTTCCTCCCAGAGATTTATGAAGAGAGTTATCAAGAAAAGAATGATGACCCCCTACTCGATAAACTATCTAAACTCAGTAATAAGCCCCATTTTTTAGCTATTGGAGAAATAGGACTAGACCGAATAAGAGGTCCACAAATAGAAGTGCAGTATCACTTATTAGAACTACAAGTAAGTTTGGCCATGCAAATAAACTCTCCCGCAATTATCATCCACTGCGTTCGCGCCTTTGATCTCATGCTCCGCTTTCTCAAAACAACCCCATTTCAAGGAGCCATAGTATTTCATGACTATAGGGGAAATAAGCAGATTACTGAGAAACTCCTGCAAAACCCTCAAGTCTTCTTCAGTTTAGGAAGCACACTGATGAAGGGACAGATTCCTTCTTTCTACTCACTCATACCCCTCGATAGAATATTCCTAGAAACTGACGATGAGGACTATCCCATTTCCGCTGTTTACTCTCACTTTTCAAAATTTTCCAATCTCCCTTTAGAGGAACTAAGAAAGAAAATTCTCAATAACTTTATAAAATTATTCCCAAACAAAGAGATTAACGCCTATTCAAATACTCAGCTATAATAACCTTAACTCAAACTTGTAAAAAAAGAAAAAACACTATGAAAGTAAGAATTAGTATAGCTCTCATCATCACTTCCCTTGGCCTCATATCATGTAGTCGGCTAAAAAAGCTCCTTCCCAAGAAACAATGCCTCGAGCAAAGAAGTGCCCTTAAGATAGAGCTCAAGAGCGTCTTCTTCATAAGAGCGACAGTTAACTCCTGCAAGAATAAGATCATTGAAGTTCATAGCACAAAAGAACACTCTACTAACTTTGAGCCCACCCTAAACGATAACTACTCAAGTGCTCATTTTAAGATTGATAAGAATCTAGAATCATTTCTAATAAGTATCTTAGCGAACTCCCAAAGAAATAAAGCTCCTCTTAAGCTGGCCGCATCTTCCCTTTTTCGTAAAAGCAAATTTACAAAACTGCTCCCCAAGGCTTTTGAAAAAGTTCTTAAAAGAAAAGTCTCTATTTTCTCCAAGAATCAAGAAGCTAGAGAATACTATTTGGCCTACCTTGCCTCTCTATCAGAAGAAGAAGAAGCACAAGGAATCTGGTATATCGACAATCAGAAAAATATCATCATCCTCAAAGATGGCGGCTCAAAAGAGATTCTCTATTCTCGGTTTACTCCCGATAGTTTAAGAAAGAAAATAATTTCATGGGAGGGAGGAGGATCATCACCTTATCCCATTGGTGCCTTCAATGGGAAACGGGCCATTGAGTACTCTTCGGCCGCTGCTCTTAAAGAGTTGGGCAATAGAGATATAAGTGAACTGCTAAGAAATCAAAGATTAATCGGATTAAGTCCGGGCCACCACCTTGTCGGCCATTACTTACCATCCAAACAAGGTCCTTTCTCCCGCTATCAACTTGAAGAAATTCTAAAGAAACGCATTTCAAGAAATTCACATCGAGAGTATGAAGAAAATACTGTGACTTCTCTATTTCTTATTCTTGGCCATATGCGGGCACTTAATATTCAAACGATTCAACCATTAATTGTAAATACCAAGTTAGGAGTTCTATTCCATTCGTCCCTCTGGTAGTCTACTGCCTCATTTCTTCTTGGCTAACTGTTGCCGCGGCCTCGAATGAATCACTACTTGCAAGTTTATAAGACCACTTATATTCGTCTCTCATCTTTCCTTCTAGGAAATCACCATCTTCTAAGAAGTAGTAGACTTGCCCAAAATGCTTTATTTCTGATGGGCCTGTCCGCATCATTAAATGCCAAGGTCTTAACTGGTTGGGATGAGTTAAGCCCATGGCCCCGAGCATATGAGCAAAACTACTGACAGTTTCACTGTGATAGTTCGCGACCCTTTGTTTCTTCTGAGTAACAACGAGGCCAGCAACAAGAGAAGGATCAGTCGTTGCGACACCTGCTGGGCAATCATTAGTATTACACCTCAGTGCC